>JBQCJB010000861.1:0-3854 GCA_051953155.1 Aureliella sp.
TCGCGTCCGATCTCGCGAATCTTCTGACCGGTTTCATCATTCAGTTCGGTGGGAAACGGCCCACCGCCGACGCGCGTGGAGTAAGCTTTGGCGACGCCGATCACCCGCTTGATCCATTTGGCAGGCACGCCCGAACCTCCCGAAATGCCCACTCCCGAGGAATTGCTGCTGGTGACAAACGGATAGGTGCCATGGTCGATGTCCAGCAGCGAACCTTGAGCTCCTTCCATCAGCAAACGCTTGCCGGCATCGAGCTGGTCGAGCAGGAAATTTGTGGTATCGCCGACCAGCGGCCCGATCGAGTCAGCCCAGCTCTGCGCCTGCGCGACGATCGCATCGGTCGACAACTCATGAGCCTGTTCGACACCCCCCATGCCTGACAGAAGCGTCTTCTTGGCCGCCACAATGTTGGCGATGCGATCGGCCAGATCGGCTTGCAAGAGGTCCGACGCGCGGACGGCGAAGGTCCGGCCGACTTTGTCACGGTAACACGGTCCGATGCCGCGGAGCGTTGTACCGATGTTCTCGCCATGGACCAGCAGGCTGTTGAGCAGCTTGTCTTCGAGAATGTGCCAGGGCATGACCAGGTGAGCCCGCTCGCTGATCATCAGATTGTTTCGCGGCTGGATGCCACGCCCTTCGAGCCCTTCGAGCTCGCGGATCAGCGTCGCCGGTTCGATCACCACGCCGGGCGTGATCAGGTTCATGACGTTGGGGTGGAGGATGCCGCTGGGCACATGGTGCAGCTTGTAGACTTCGCTGCCGCAGACGACGGTATGACCGGCGTTGGCGCCACCCTGGTAACGGACGACACAATCGTGACTTGGGGCGAGCAAGTCGACCAGTTTCCCCTTGGCTTCGTCACCCCACTGCAGGCCGATCACACACGCTGCTGGCACCCTGAATTTCCTCTGCTCGACGTTTCGAAAACGCGGCGGCAATTTCACATCACCGGCGCATCCATTCCGCTTGGTCGGTTCAGACCAAGCTCAGCAGTATCGGCCAGGGGAAACGAATCGTCAAGCGACACGCGGCCGGCCAGCCTCACCCGACCTGGTTGCGGCTGTGGCCTAGCGTCTCGAGATCCTGCAAATTGCCCAAAGTCGTCTGGGCGATCGCTCGCAACGCCTCTTGAGTGAAAAACGCTTGGTGGCTGGAGACGATGACGTTGGGGAAGGTCAACAACCGCGCCAGCACGTCGTCGGCGATCAACTGGGCCGAATGGTCTTCGAAAAAGTAGTCGACTTCCTCTTCGTAGACATCCAATCCCAGAGCGCCGATGCGGCCCGACTTGAGCCCCTTGACGACGGCCCGCGTGTCGATCACCGCGCCGCGGCTGGTGTTGATCAGCATGGCTCCTTCGCGCATCTGCCGAATGGCGGCCGTGTTGATCAAGTAATGGGTCTGCGGAGTCAGCGGACAATGCAAGGTGACGATGTCCGATCCGGCCAGCAGATCCTCCATCCCCACATACTTCAGACCCAAGGCTTCGCACTCCGGATTGTGATACGAGTCGAAGCCCAACAACTGGCAGCCAAAGCCGTGCATGATCCGAGCGACCACCGAGCCGATCTGGCCGGTACCGACGATACCCACTGTGCGGCCGGACAGATCGAATCCCAGCAAGCCGTCGAGAGAAAAGTTGCCTTCGCGAACGCGGTTGAACGCGCGGTGAATCTTGCGATTGAGCGTCAGGATCAAGCCGACCGTATACTCGGCCACGGCATGCGGCGAGTAAGCCGGGACGCGCACCACGGCGATGCCGAGTTCTTTAGCCGCCGGGAGATCGACATTGTTGAATCCGGCCGACCGCAAGGCGACGAATCGCGTGCCGCCGTTGCCGAGCCGCTCGAGAACAGGGCGATCGAGCACATCGTTGACAAACGCGCAGACTGCTCGGAAACCTGCAGCCAAGCCGCAAGTCTCGAGCGTCAACCTCGGCTCGAGGAAGATCAGTTCGTGCTGGAACTCAGCGTTGGCTTCTTCGAGAAACCGCCGGTCATAGGCCTTGGTACTAAAGACAGCGACCCGCATCAGTGGCCAGCCTCCAGGCGCACCGACATCATTCGCAACCGTCCGCACAGTCGTTGGAGCAGCAGTCCGATTTCGGCTGTGGCCGGCCGCCGGCGCGGCGATCCGGGCGGGGCGGTGCGGGCGGCCTGGGCATTTCGACTCCGCGCAGTAGCCAGTCGCGAGGTTCCGCCACCTCCTGGCCGCGTAGGGCGGTCAGTTTGCTCCGCTGGTCTTCGGAGAGTTGTTTCTCGATGCGGTCGTCGATCTTGCGTTGGTTCTCGCGGATGAATTTCTCAAACTCTTTGGGTCCGCCTCCCTTCTCGAACAGCCTCTGGAATCCGTCTTTGGATTTCTCCATGACGTCCTCGCGGATCGATTCGACCATTTCGCGCTTGTTGGCCGCCTCGGTGGGATCCATGCCGATCTTGGAAGAGACCAAACGGTTGCTGATCGCACGGTATCCGCGGGCTTGGACGAACAGGCCGATCAGACGCTCTTGTTGGGAAGCAGTCAATTGGCTGAGCAGTTTTTCGAAGTGCTCATTTTCCTTCTCCATCCGCTCGGCATAGAGCTTGGCCCAATCGATAGGCTGAGTGCCCTGCTCACGGGCTTCCTGTGCCTGTTGGCGCTCTTCGTCGATGCGCTGCTGCATCTGAGCCATGTAGGCATCGACCTTGGGCTTGAACTGCTGTTCGTCGAGGCCGATTTCCGCACGGGCTTGGGGCAGCAAGAGTAGCGGCAGCAGTTCGAGCGGCTCGCCGTTGCGGCGCACGGCTTCGGCGACGCGGCGCCAGGCAAACGCGTTCCACCAGCCAGGTCCACCGACGAACGGGGGCCCGGGGCGCCGGCCCTCACCGCGACGTTCATTCTCTCCGCGGCGTTCGTCGTCGCCGCGCGAGCGTTCGTCTCGCTGGCGTTCGCGGCGGGCTTCGCTGCTAATCGTCGTCCCGCTGGATTCGGTCGAGCCCGCGGCGCTGCCGCCGCGACTGGTCGGCTGAGGACTGGACGATGTATTGGCGGCCCCAGAGTCGGGTTGCGACTCCGATTGGCTCCCCTTTTCCGGTGGCGCCTTTTGAGCCCAGGCCCCATCGCCGGCCACGATGACCGCCAAGCCGCAGCCCAGAGCCAGACCTGCGAGCCACCTTGCCATTTTCGTCCTCAGGGTCACTTGCGCACGCACGATAAGTGAATCTACCAATGTCAGAATTTTTGCGAGCGGCCCGATTCGTCCAGTTTACCCGGGCGAATCGGGCGGAGAGGGTTTGAGCCGGCCCGCGCGGGCCAAGGCTCGAGTCACATTAAGTTGGGCGTTATTCGTTGGTGGGACGGCCACCACGACGACCCCCTTGGCCGCCAGGACCGCCGGGGCCACCGAAACCGAATCCGCCGCGGCCTTGCATGTTCTCAGGGAAATCGAACTTCGCTCCCTTCAGTTCGGCCAGAGCCTTCTTCTGAGCGTCGGTCATGGCTGCCAGCGCGGCTTCGTCGACCTTCTTGCGCGACTCGGCCATACGGGCTCGCATTTGCTCGACATCAGGGCGTTCTCCGCCTTGGGGACGGAATCCCGCAAAGGCCTCTTCGCGAGCCTTTTGCGCAGCGTCGTCGATCTTCTTCTTGTCAGCGTCCGACAGGCCGAGCTTCTTGGCCGGCAGTTCGCCGGTCACCGACGCATCGCCGCGGAGCTGGACATACAGGCCGATCAGACGATCAAGTCCCTCGGGAGGCAGCACTTCGTCGAGCAGAGCTTGGGCCTTGTCGTTGGCTTCCTTCATTTTGGCGGTCATCTCGGCGCGGCGCTTTTCGCGGTCGGCGTCCGACGCATCGCGGTTGCCGCCGCCACG
>JBQCJB010000862.1:0-8454 GCA_051953155.1 Aureliella sp.
GCGGGTGAACATATCGGCGTCGAACTCGGCCAGGTCGCCCAGCTGTTCGCCCAGTCCGACCAGCTTGACCGGCAGATCGAACTGCTGACGAATCGGGACGACGACGCCACCTTTGGCCGTGCCGTCCAGCTTGGCAAGCACGATCCCGGTGCAGCCGGCGGCGCTGGAGAAGCCTTTGGCCTGGCTGATGGCGTTTTGGCCGGCGGTCGCGTCGAGCACCAGCAGAACTTCGTGCGGAGCTTCGGGAATGTGTTTGCTGATCACCCGGCGGATCTTTTCCAGTTGCTGCATCAAGTGCCCCTGCGTCTGCAGCCGACCGGCCGTGTCGAGTATGCAAATGTCATAGTTATCGGAGACCGCTTTGGCGACCGCCTGGAAGATCACCGATGCCGGGTCCGCTCCCGAGGCGCCGGTCACGATGTCGCAACCGATGCGCTCGGACCAAACCTTCAACTGTTCGACGGCCGCGGCGCGGAACGTATCGCCGGCCCCCAGCAGCACGCGCTTGCCCTGGCTGGTGAAGCGATAGGCCAGCTTGGCAATGGAGGTGGTCTTGCCCGAACCGTTGACACCGACGACCAGAATCACCGACGGTCCGCTCTCGGCCAGTTTGATGGCCGTACCGGTTTGCTCGAGCGAGCCGCGAATCTCGCTGGCGATGACTTGCAGCATCTCGTCCAGCCGCACCTTGCGGGCTCGATAGTCGTGTCCGATGCGGTCGCGAATCGTCCGCGCCATCTCGCCGCCCATGTCGCTGCGGACCAGGATGGCGAACAGCTTTTGCAAGAACTCGTCGTCGACCAGTTCGCCTTCGTTCTTCCAGAGGTCGCGAATGTCGGTGTTGAGGAACTGAGCCGTCTTGCGCAAGGCGGCTCGCCAGCCCCCCTCCGACTGCCCGCCGCCGCCCGGCGCTGCTCCACCAGCCGAGCCCGCCCCGGCTGCCGCAGCTGGCGTCGAGGCAGCAGCCGCCGCAGGCCGTGCTGCAGCGCTGGCGGGATTCGCCTGGCCAGAGGCTGGCCCAGGGGCTTGTTCAGATACCTGACCAGATGCTTGACCGGAGGTCGAATCCCCTTTCGGCGGCGTGCTTTCGGGCGCAGCCGGCTCGGCCGTTTTCTTGGATTTCCAAAAGACCATTGGAAAAATCGTCCTTCCGTTAGTTCAGTTCGCAGGCTTCTTCGTAGTGTTCGTACAGCGTTGCCAGCCGCGTTTCTTGGTCGGCGAGTTGTTGTTGGACGTCCTTGACCAGTCGGCCGTCGCGGAGCACTTGCGGGTCGAGCAGCCGCTGTTGGAGTTGTTCGACCGGGCCTTCGCCCGACAGAATGTCGGCCTCCAGGTCGGTCACCTTGCGGTAGGGGAATTTGCGTTTGCGTTTGACCTTGCCAGCGCCGCCGGAGGCTGCGGTTGCCGCCGAAGTGGCGGTCGAGCTCTCGGCCGCGGATTGGAGCGCCGCCCCAGCGCCAGCTTTCTTTTTCTTGTTCGAATCGCTCGAGGCCACGCTGCCGCGGTCAGCCACGACCATGCCTTGCCGTAGCCAGTTGCGAAAGTCGTCGTAGTTGCCCTCGATCAGACTGGCGCGACCGTCGCGGAGCACCAGCACGTGGTCGGCGATGGCGTTGACCAGGTAGCGGTCGTGCGTGACCAGCAGCACCGTACCATCGAACGCACGGACCGCTTGCTCGAGAGCTTGCCGCGACCACAGATCGAGATGGTTGGTCGGTTCGTCGAGCACCAGGAAGTTGGCTTCCAGGGCGCTCAGCCGAGCGAGCATGACGCGGTTTCGCTCGCCGCCGCTGAGCATGCGGAGCGGCTTGGTAACGACTTCGCCCCGAAGGCCGAAGGCAGCCAGCACGTCGCGACGCTGTTTGTCGTTGAGATCGCGATTGGGCACGCGCACCGCCTCGAGCGGTTCGGTCTCGAGATCGAGTTGTTTGAGCAGTTGGTCGAAGTAACCGACGCGCACATTGGCGCCCAGCGTGACTGTCCCCACGTCGGGCTCGACTTCGCCCAACAAGCACTTCAGCAAGGTCGTCTTGCCCGAGCCATTGGAGCCGAGAATGGCAAATCGTTGGCCGCGCTCGATCTGGAACGAAAGGTTATCGAACAGCACGCGATCGTAGGTCTTCTTCAAGCCCTTGGCGCGGAGCACAATGTCGCCGCAGCGCGTGGCTTCCGGAAAGCGGAACTTGGGAGTAACGATCTCTCGCGGCTGTTCGACCAGTTCGATCCGTTCGAGTTTCTTGCGGCGATCCTCGGCCTGCGTGCTCTTCTGTCCGGCAGAATGCTTGCGAATGAACTCTTCGAGCTTTTCGACTTCTTCGCGCTGCTTTTCAAACGTCCGCCGCTGGACTTCCAGGCGTTCCTGCTTTTGCCGAACGTAAGCCGAATAGTTGCCGCGAAAGTGATCCAGTTTCGCATCGACCAGTTCCCAAACTTCGCTGGTCACCTGATCGAGAAAGAAACGGTCGTGGCTGACCAGCAGAAAAGCTCCGGCCCAATTGGTGAGGGTCGATTCGAGCCATTCGGTCGATTCGATGTCCAGATGGTTGTTCGGTTCATCCAAGATCATCAGCTCGGGCTCTTTCAACAGCAGATGCGCGAGCATCAAGCGGTTCTGTTGTCCGCCGCTGAGCGATTGAGCCGGTCGATCGAACCAGTCGCGGTCAAAGCCCAAGCCTTGCAGCGTGCGCTCGACGCGGTTCTCCCATTGGTACGCGTCGCTGTGCTGGAGACGGGCTTGTAAATAGTCGAGTCGTTCGAGCAAGCGTTCGTGTTGCCGCTGGTCGGAGCACTCGCTCAGCTGCCGGGCGACTTCCTCGGCGTCGGCGGCCAGGGCGACGATATCGCCGACCGCATCGGCCGCCACGCTCCACAGAGTTTCTTCCGGTTGGAACGTAGGATGTTGCTGGAGATAGCCGACGGTCGTGTTGCCGCTGGTGCTGATGCGTCCGGCATCGGCCTGTTGCTGGCCGGTGAGGATTCGCAGCAAGGTCGTCTTGCCCGCTCCGTTAGGACCGACCAGGGCGATATGGTCGCCGCGGCGAATTTCGATATCGACCGCATCCAACACCGTCTTGTCTCCAAAGGTCTTGCTCAGACCTTCGGCAGCCAGCAGCACCATAATCGCTTCAAAAATCGGGCTCGGGAACAACGTCGCACAAACCACCGATTTTATCGCGGAGGCAGCATCTTTCGCAGGGGGCCTTTCCGTGCCGCCTCCGCGGTCCCTCGGCCGGCGATCTTTGGTAGGCTACGCTTTGGCCTGGCCGGCTCGCCGGCGCGGGGCTCGCTGAAAGTGGACTCTGGCTGCCCGGCGGCCGAAATCGCCACCCGAGCCGAAATCGCCACCCAATCGTGCTAGAGAATGGGCCTGTCGGATGTCGTTGCTGGATCTAAAAGAATTGCGATCGGCCCGCCGCGCCGGAGCGCTGGTGCGGATCCCGCCCGAAATGGACGTGCCCGTCACCGAGCGCGTGCTGCGGGTCGTCGATAGCCCGGCTTTCCAGCGGCTGAGCGGCATCTCGCAATTGGGATTGGTTGGCCGCGTGTATCCTGGCGCACAACATTCGCGCTTCGAACACAGCCTGGGCGTGTATCGGTTGGCGCTGGTGGCCCTGGAACATCTGGCAGGCGAGCCCGCGTTTGCCCGCTGCGTCACGGACGAGGAAGTGCGCGTCTTCGTCCTGGCCGCTTTGCTGCATGACGTCGGCCATTGGCCCTACTGCCATCCGATCGAGGACATGCGCCTGGACTACGTTCCGCGGCATGAAGATCACGCCCGCCGCTTGGTCTGCGAAGGCGAACTGGCCGAAATTATCCGCGAGCATTGGCAGGTGGATCCGGCCCGCGTGGCGGAGTTGATCGGCGCGACCGCGTTGTCTGCCGCCGATGCGACGGCTTCGCCAGGTCTGTCGCTGCTGCGCGGTTTGCTCAGCGGGCCGATCGATATCGACAAACTGGACTATCTGCAACGCGACAGTCTACATGCGGGAGTTCCGTACGGCCGCAATTTCGATCAGCGCCGCTTGCTGGGCAGCCTGTGCGTCGGACCGACCGGTGGCGACATCGCGATCACTGGCAAAGGCAAGACGGCCGCCGAGATGATGGTCTTCTCGCGCTACGTGATGTTCAGCGAGGTTTACTGGCATCACGCCGTGCGGGCCGCTACCGCCATGCTTCAACGGCTGGTCTTCCTGCTGGGCGATCGATGCGATCCGGAGGACTGGTGGAGCTGGGATGATCGCCAAATGGAGCAACACTTGCGACGGGCGGCCGAGCCGAGCCCGCAGCTGAACCAGCTGGCCGGCGGATTGTTCGGGCGGCAGCGGCGGTTGTACAAGCGCTTGCTCGAATTCAACTTCACCGAGAATCCGCATGCCCACCGCGTGCTGGCCAGACGATCCTATGCCGACCTCGCCGCATGCAGCGAGCGACTGGCCGAGCGTTTGAGTCGCCGCACGTCGAGATCACTGGCACCGACCGACCTGTTGATCGACGCGCCGCCGGTCAAGTTGGAAGTCCAGTTCCAGTTGCAAGTGAAAGTTGCCGAAGGTCGTTTTCAAGCCCTGTCCGAACTCTCGCCGGTCGTAAGAGCTCTGGCGACCGAACAGTTCGACAACTATGTCAAACGCGTGCACGTGTTCATCCATCCCGAGCGCCGCGGCGACGTGACGCTTTCTCAGACCGAATTGATCGATGAACTGCTGGCCGCTGCCGAGGAGCGACCGCCCTCACGCCAGTAGCGTTGGGCGGCCAGGTCAGGCTGCGTTTGGGTGCTTGCTGCGTCTAAGCTCGCGCAAAAAGCAAGACTCGATCGGCAGCCTTAGAACGGGTCAGGAGCGGCCAGAGTGGGGCGCATGCAGCGCACGAAGACGAATTGACCGTCGGGGCTCGGGATGATGCGGAGCATGGCTGTGCCGTCGGTGGGATTGGCCGGCGCGAGCTCTCGAAGTTCTTCTCGCCATTGATCGACGCTCTTGCCGGCGATCGGCAGCACGTACAGCCGCGGCTGGAATCGGGCTTGCTCCGGCGTGGTGATCCACAGCGTCCGCTCATCCTCCAGCGCCACGACGACGTGGTATTGGTTCGCGTAATAAGTGAACAAGTCCTTGAGCGAACGCCCCTGCGAAACGACCATGGCGACGCTTCCCGGCGAGGCATGAGCGCTCTCGAGCGTCGGCCAATCGATCCAGCAGACCAGGCCGACTTCATTGGCCAGTCGCTGCCAAGATTGTGCCAGTGGTTCGGGCAGAACGATCTGCGAGATCTTTTTCTCAGCCAGTTGGCTGGCGGCCGCGACCGGCCAAGCCGGCAAGCGGCTCGCCGCAGGCACGAGCGTTTCCATCTGCGCATGGTCGATCCCGCGCAGCGACCGCCAG
This sequence comes from Aureliella sp., assembly GCA_051953155.1. Lineage (GTDB taxonomy): Bacteria > Planctomycetota > Planctomycetia > Pirellulales > Pirellulaceae > Aureliella. The sequence goes on from JBQCJB010000862.1 coordinate 5,376, forward strand.
GTGTGCAGGACGCGAGCCACTTGATACCACAGCAGTGGACTTTGCGTTTGCAAATCGGTGCGGACGGCTCCGTCGCTAACCTGGAACTGGCCAGCCAATTCCGGCAGCAGTTCCCCCAGGGCCTTGGCGAGAGCCTCCGACTGCTCGGCCGTAGTGACCAGATCGCCCACCGGCCAGGCGTCGAGCAATCGAGCCTTCACCTTATCTGTGTCGCCGCGCACGACCAGCAGTTTCTTCTCGTAGGGTTCGAACGTCAGGCCGGTGTCCGATGAAATCTTCTCCAAGAGCTCAGCCACCGTGAGCGGCTCGGCCGACTTGAAATTGATCGGCAGGTTGCGGGCGATGCCCGCAGCCATCAAGGCATCGAGATCGGCCGTGAACGGAATGCCCGTAGCCATCGAGAGCGTGGCCAGCACTTCCGGTAGCGGGCGATTTTGAATCAGCAGGCCGTGGAGCGTTTGCTTCAATCGCTGGTCGAGCGTTTCGGGCAGGTCGAGCGCGACCGGTGTGGCCGCGACTTCCGCCGCCGCGTCGGCGGTTGCCACATCGCCTGGATCGGGCGCTTCTGCCAGTGGCACGCTGGCATCGGACAGCGCGGGCACCAGCGACGAATCAAAGATGCTTGCGAAACTTTGCAGGCCCGGCGGCAATTTTTCCTGAATCGCCCGCGCGTCGGTCGTCGCCGGCGCAGGATCGAACGTTGCGTCGATGCTCGGCATCTGACCGGCGAGCGCTCCCGCTTCCGCCGCGACCGTTGGATTCGGCCCGGGGCTAGTGGCGTCTGCGCCGCTGGCCGCTGCGCCGGTTGGCACTTCGCCGCTGCCCACTGCTGGCTGGTCGGGTGCGCCGCTCGCCGTGCCAGTCGAAGCCTGGTTGGCGTTGGCCGCTGAATCGCTGGGGCCTGAGGCCGGGTCAGTCGGAGAGCTAGGAGTGATAGGAGAAGCGGGAACAGCCGCGCCCCCTGCAGCAGCCGGCTCTGCGTCACCGGCGTCACCGGCATCGGCTCGCGCGACATCGGGCTGAGCGAGATCCGCTACTGCGGCATCGGACTCTGCAGCAGCGGGTCCTGCCGCATTGGGCTCTGCGGTGGCCGCGCTGGCCGCAGCTTGGGCTGGGGTGACATCGACAGCGGCGGGAGGGTTGCTGGCGAGTGTGTTGGGTCGGGCATACCATCGCAAGAACAGCAAGAACGCGCAGCAGGCGAGAAAGACACTGCACAGTCCGATCGCAGCCACGATCATTGCCTGACGCGAGCGATCGGCCGCCTCTTCCGCTTTCGCTTTCGACGCGCGGATGCGAGCCACTTCGCGAGCTTCGTGGCTGTCGTCGACGGACTCTTCGTCGGCTCGCGGCGGTGGCGTCGGCTCCGGCAGCCACGACTGGGGCGCGAGCGGATCGACAGCTTCCGATGCTGCGAACCCTTCCTCCGAGAGCGGGCTGTCCGAGAGCGGGTCGGCTGGCAGGTGTTCGGGCAGACCATCGCTACGGAAGGCTTGTTCGAACGCTTCGGGGCTGGCCAGCAGGCCCTCCTCGGGCATCGGCAGCGCGTCCTTGGTGACCGCCACCGAATCGGTCGGCTGTCCCGAGCCCGAATCGACCAGGATCTGTTGCGGGGCGGCGATCATGATCATCGAACCGCATTTCGGGCAGTTGGCGATCTGGCCAATCATGCTCGGGTTGCGCACGCGAATGCGGCTCTGGCAACTCGAGCAATGAACGGTGAACGGTTCCACGGTGCGTTGGGCTCCCCTGGGTGGACAGGCCGAAACGAGAAGAGAAGCAGGGCCGATCGATCCTTCCAGTTTACGCCACGCCTGCGCGAATGGGGACCTGGTAAATCCTGGCTTGACGCGTTTCGCGATTGTTTTGCCGGCCGTCGGATTGCACTATACTTCTCGCTACCTACCTGCGCTCCGGTCGCCCTCCCAGCACCCCTACGATTGCACCATCATGCCTAGGATGTTCGAGCCGCTTCGTTTCGCTTTCGTCGGTTTTGTAGCCGCGATCGGCCTGTCGCTCCTTGCCGCCGACGCCCGCGCGCAGAACGCGGCCAACTCGAGCCTGCCGGCCAGCAGTGCTGGCGCGGGGCAGCCCGAGCTGACCGCGCTGGCCGTGCAAGGCGAATACGCCGCGCCTGGTCTGGGCCTGCAGGTGGTGGCCGTGGGGGACGACGAGTTCGAATTTGCGCTCTACGCTGGCGGTTTGCCCGGCGCGGGCTGGGACCGTTCGCCTCCGCAGCGCGCCGACGGCGATGCGGACACGATCGCCACGCTGGTCGCCAGCCGCAAACTGACGCGCGTCGAGCGCCGCAGTCCCACGCTCGGCGCAAAACCACCAGCCAACGCCGTTATGCTTTTCGACGGCTCGGCCGCGTCGCTCGCGAACTGGCAAACGGGCGCGCAGCGCACCGACGACGGACTGCTCCAACCTGGGGCCACGACCAAGCAAACGTTTCGCGACTACACGTTGCACGCTGAATTCCAAACGCCCTTTCGGCCCGCAGCCTCCGGCCAGGCCCGGGGCAACAGCGGAATTTATCATCAAGGACGCTACGAAACGCAGATTCTCGATTCGTTCGGGCTGGAGGGGAAGAACAACGAGGCAGGGGGCATTTACGAAGTTCGCGACCCCGATCTGAACATGTGCTTTCCACCGCTGAGGTGGCAGACCTACGATGTCGATTTTACGGCCGCTCGGTTTGACGACGGAGGGAAAAAAATCGCCGACGCCAAGCTGACCGTGCGACTCAACGGCGTCGTCGTCCAGCGCGACGTGCGCGTGCCTCGCGCCACGCGGGCGGCCCCGCTGCCCGAAAGTCCCGAGCCTGGCCCGATCTACTTGCAGGACCACGGCAATCCGGTGCGCTTCCGCAACATCTGGCTGGTGCCGCGCGACGCAGACCGCGAAGCTCTCAGTCCGAAGATCCCCGGCTTCGAACGCTTCTTTGCGGCCGCCAGTGGTGACGCTGGTGAGAACTCGCTCGCCAGCGATGCGCTCGGGGGCCGACTGCTGATTGCCGGGCTCGGCTGTGCGGCGGGCCATGCGACGGACGATCCGTCGCTTGCAGCCGACGGAGCAC
>JBQCJB010000863.1:0-2056 GCA_051953155.1 Aureliella sp.
TGCGGCTGGCCCTTGCCGAAACATTGTTCGGAGACGATGCGCGCCGCAGCGACATGTTCGGTGCTGAGCGGATCGGTTCCGGAGAGGACGTTGACCGAGCCTTGGCGGCTGACCTGAAACATCGTCGTCTCCTTACGCCAGCGGCAGTGTCAGCGTGAAGCGGGAACCTTTATTGAGCTCGCTCTTGACGGTAATCTTTCCGCCGTGCAGCCGGGCCACTTCCTGCGAAAACGCCAGTCCCAAGCCGCTGCCCACGATGCTCTGGACGCGATCGTCACTGCTGCGGAAGAATTTCTCGGTGATCCGCGGAAGTTCCTCGGCCGAGATCCCGATACCGGTATCCTCGACGTGAAAATTCAGCTGCGACTCATCGGCTTCGACAACGAAGCGCACGGTGCCTTTGTCGGGGGTGTACTTCACCGCATTGCCCAACAGGTTGACCAGCGCGGCCACCACCTTGTCTTTGTCGACGAACAGCTTCGGTAGCTTGGGCGGGAAGAGGCTTTCGAAGTGCAGTTCCTTCTGAACCATCTGCGGTTTGAGATTCTCGGTAACCTCGCCCAACATCCGCTCCAGGTCGGTCTCGCCGCGGATGAGCGTGACGGCGCCCGATTCCATTTGATTGACGTTCAGCAGTTCGTCGACGAACCGCGACAATCGCGTGGCTTCGCTGCTGATGATGTTGTAAAAATTCTTCTGATCGCGGATGTCGATGTCGTCGGAAAAGGCGAGCGTTTCCGCGTAGGCTTTAATGTTGGCCAGCGGCGTCCGCAATTCGTGAGTCGCGGTGTAGACGAATTGGTTGCGGGTCTCTTCGGCCATCTTCTGCTGCGTGATGTCGCGAAATGTCCACAGCGTGCCGCTGGCTTCCGACTGTTCGCCCAGCAACGGCGTGCGACTCGCGCGGAATACGCCTTCGGCAATGTCCTTGCCGCGCCGCAGCTCGGTTACGAACGGTGCGGTGCTCTCGCCGGCATACCGGGCCAGGCCGCCGGCGGCTTCCTGAAGGTGCGTTTGCAGCAGCGCGATGATTGGTTGACCGACGACGGCAGTGCCCGCCTCGAGACCCAGCAGCGCCGTGAGCGCATTGTTGGCCATCACGATCACGCCATCGCGGTCACAGACGGCGATGCCTTCGTGCAGCGCATGGAAAATTCGGTTCCAGCGTTTCTCGTCGGACGAAACGCACATCTCGGAGAAGCGGGCTTCCAGCCTGGCCAGAGTGCGTTGGTTGCGGAGGTGCTCGATGACGGAGTTCCAACCACGGGCCGTGCTGTCAGAATCTGCCAGTGGCTGTAGGTTGGTATTATCGGCCGTGCTGACGTTGGCCAGTTGCTGCAGTTGTTGTTCGATGGCCTGGGCAACGCGGACCGAGCGCTGCAGGACCAAGGCACCGACGAACAGGAGGCTCAACTCGGCCGCGACTGCGAACGCCAGATGCTGCGTCAGCGTGCCGAAGTAGTCGAACGTCACGATGAGGCTGATGCAAACCAGCACACCGCCCAAGCCGAACATTAGATATCGGCCGATCAGTCGGCGCGCAATCGGCAGCGAAACGGTGGTTGACGACATGGCAAAGCACTACACACGAAGGCTTGAAGGTTGCGAGGCGGTCAGCGTCTGTGCGAAGGCTACGATCTGTCGCATGCTAAACGGTTTGTAAATTACCTGCGAAACTCCGTAGGTGGACTTCAGCGTATCAATGTTCAGTTCCAGCCCTTTGGCCGAGCACATCAAGATTGGCAATTGATCGAGTTGCAGTTCGCCGCGAACGAGCTGGCAGAGCTGTTCGCCGTTGGCTCCGGGCATTTGAAAGTCGGTAATCAGCAGATCAAAGTTGTCTCGTCGAAGATGTTGAATGGCCAGGTTGCCATCGAGAGCGACAGTGACGGCGAATCCAGCCCGCTGGAGGTTGAAACGCAAAACGTCTGCCAGAACGCGATTGTCTTCGGCCACCAAAATCCTTGGTGCGTTGCCATCCATTGCTGTCCCCTTAACGGTTTCCAAAAATCAGCTCGGCTCTACCACGCGATGTACGTGGCATCGTTGATCACGA
>JBQCJB010000864.1:0-8964 GCA_051953155.1 Aureliella sp.
CGTTCTGCAGCGGCTGGCGCGCCCGACACACCGGGCATACGCAACCAGGTTGACTTTCCACGGCGGGCCTTGCATCGAAGAGGATTTTTCAGTGCGCAAGATAAAACAAAAGATCGTCCAGTTCTTCCTGCAGGCCGGGCAGGAGGTCGGGTTTGTTGTACTTCTGGGCTTGCCCGATCAGCTCCAACAGTCGCTCGACATCCTCGGCATCGTCACTCTTAAGCGTGGATTGCATGGATCTGGCCTTGCCGATCAGATCGGCCAGCGACGAATCCAATTCGACAGATGTTGCACCTCCGAGGGAGGTTGCCGTCTCGAAATCCTCGTCCAGGCTGTCCCCCAGCCCTTCGTCGCGGTCGGCTGGAACTGACATAAACTCGGCGGAGGTTTGAAACAGAGTCTCGAGCCGATCGAACGCTTCGCCTTGGGACGTCGGTGACGCATCCTGCAGTGCGTTTTCGATGGTCACCGTTTTGGAACGCCCTGTCTTGCGCTCGGCGGCCGTAACCTTCAGGATGCCGTCGAGCGTTAGATCGAAGCGGACCAAAATTGCCTTGTCCGCGTTCTCGGAGGTATTCAAATTCTCCAGCATGAACCGGCCCAGAGGGGTATTCTCGTCCAGATTGGGGCTCTCACCCTGAAAAACGGAGATCCGCACCATGTCTTGGTCGTGGTGCACTTTTTGAAAGACCTCCTCGTAATGTGCGGGCAAGGGCGCGTTGCGGTGGATGATCGGAAAGAACTCCAGATCCATCATCCCCGTCACGGCTGCGATGCCCAGCGTGTGCGTGGCGACATCGATCAAGACTGGTCCGACCGCGTGTCCCTGCTGCATGGCGGCTTGCGTGGCCGCGCCGAGGGCGACCGCCAAATCGGGGTTCACCGACCACTGGGGTTCGAGCCCGAACTCTTCGCGCAGTCGTCGCTGCACCAGCGGCGTGCGCGTCGAGCCGCCGACCAGCACCAGTTGGTCAATCTGATCGAGTTTGACATTGGCATCGCCAAGGGCCGTGTCGACACAGCCGATCGTTCGTTCGACAAACGCATGAATCAACGCCTCGTACTCTTCGCGTGTAACGGTCACATCCAGGCTCACGGGGCGGTCGTCGAGCGTAGCGATAAATTCCTCGGCGATCCGCGCCTCCGTGACCGACGAAAGCTCGCACTTCGCACGTTCGCAGGCTTGCATCAACCGCCAACGCGTGGCCGGATTGTCCAGCAGATCGATGCCGAATTCCTGCTGAAACTGTGTGGCGACGTGTTGGGCCAATACCTGGTCGAAGTCGTCGCCTCCCAGATGTGTATCGCCCTTGCTGCTGAGGACCTCGACTACGCCGCTTTCGACTCGGACGATAGAAACATCGAACGTACCGCCTCCCAGATCGTAGACGATCAAGTGTTCACGGTCGGGCGAACCGGCCACATACACTAGGCTGGCGGCCGTCGGTTCGTTGATGATACGCTCGACCGTCAGTCCCGCCAGCGTGCCTGCCTCGCGCGTCGCCTGCCTTTGGCCGTCATCGAAGAAGGCGGGAACCGTAATGACAGCCCGTGTCACTTCGCAACCTAGAGCCTGTTCGGCACGCTGACGCAGCCGTCGGAGGATCATTGCACTGATCTCTGGCGGGCTGAACTGTTGGTCTGCAAGAGTCAGACGTACCGCTTCGCCCATCCGTCGTTTGACCGATGCGATCGTGCGCTCGGGAAAAGCGGCCAATTGGTTCTTCGCCGCGCGTCCAATCACGAGCTTTCCGTCGAGGGCGATGCCGACGACCGATGGCACGATGGCTTCGCCATCCTCCTCCAGAACCTGTACTTTGCCGTTGATATAGGCGGCCACGACGCTGTTGGTCGTGCCAAGGTCGATGCCGATAATGGGCGAGTCGGACTGATTCATAGGTCACTACATTCTTGGAGCAAAGTTTCGTCGGCAATGGAACTGAAAAACGAGGTTATCTCGCCAAACGAACTTGCGCGCAGCGCAGAATTTTGCCGCGCCAAATATACGCTGGGCTGAGTTGTTGGGCGACATGGGCACTCGGTACGTCGGCAGCCTCGATTTGATCGATCGCGTGCATGGATTCGGCGTCGAACATTTGGTGCAGCACATCGACGCGCGCGATGTGGCATTGTTGCATCGACCGCCGTACGCGCTCCAGCAGCAATTGCAGGCCTTGGTGTGTGGCGCTCAACAGTTTGCCGGTCTGTTCCGCTTGTTCGGACGATTCACCGGCAGACTGCTGGATCTGTTGGAGAAGGCCGTGGCACAACATTCTCGCCCACCACGGAGCCTGGGCGACCAGGCGACGAATGTTCGCGCCCGGATCGGGTGCCGCTGCGCGGGGTGAAGGGACGAGTCGCATGAGCGAGCCGACGGCACGATCGAGGGCTTCCTCGACGTCGGCAATCGCTTCGGCCATTTTGCGCAGCTGCTCTTCGCTGGCGACCTCGTTCGCCAGTGGCACGGCGGCGGCTGCTGCGGCGCTCGGCGCGGCAAGATGCTCTTCGAGACGTTCGAGGCTCTGGCTGAGCGTCTGCTGCATTTCACGACCGCTGCGGACTTGCAATTTCAGTTCGTGACGCAGCGCCGTGAATGCCTCGACGATGTCGTTTGCCCCCAGCAACTCGCCCTGCGGCGCATCGCTGTTGGGGCTGAATGGCGGATACTCGTTCGGTGGATTCTCGGACAATGTAATTTCAGTTCCCCAGGGAGAGAAGTACGAGCTTCGGGATGCGCGGTCGTTTTTGGGCCGCTTCGTCGATAACCTCGGCCAAGTCGGGAACGTGCCTGCATGTATCGATGATCGCCTTGGCCTGGACCACAGGATCGGAGGCGGCCGCGTACGCCAAGTGAATGTTACGAAATTCCTTCGGATGACGATCGGGTGGAAAACGCTGTACCAATTCCAGGTACGCTTGGCGAACTTCCTCGGCCGTTGCATCCGACCGCACGCCTAAAGTCGCGTGCGGCAGCGCGGCGATTGAACGGTCCATTGGCAAAAGTTCCTTAGTTTAACGCGGGTGGTGCGTAGCCCGTCCGAGCGGCCTTTAGAGTGAACGCAAAGTCTTGGCTCGCTGGGTGAGGTTTTTAAGAACGGTCAGATACATTTGGCGGTAAAACGGGTCGCTCTCCGTAAGCGCTGCCCGTTGGAGATTCGAAACCTGCGCGTCGAACCTCGGCGACAGAACAATCCGGTTATTCATTAATGTTTCAAGTATGGCGGCCGCGACCCGCGGGTCAGTTTTCGCCAAGTCAACGACGTTATCTGGAATATCGCGTCGCGCACCGCCGGGAAAAAAATCATGCTCGGCGGCCCACAGAATTGCGTCCGAAACGTTGGGCTGTTGGAGGATCGATGGGTGCGATGCCAGTCGCTGCACGAAGTACTTTCCCAGGCGGCCGGCTTGCAAACGATAGGCTTTGTGAGACATGCCCGTGCGTAGCAGGTCCCAGAAAAAGGCACCGACCTCACATAGCTCTGTATCGGTCAGGTCGTTTGAGGTCGCGATGCGTCCCCCAAGGGCCTCTCGAAAACTCTTCAGCTCGGGGCCCGGCAGATTCATCTGTTGCAACGCCGCGAAGGTCATGATCTCCGCCGCCAGCGGGCTCAGATGAAAACAAGTGGTGGCTTCGTCTATCAGTTGTTCAAATCGCGGCCGATTGCCGATGCGCATTTCCAGCGCTGCCCGCAAGTAAGCGAGCCATCGCTTGTCGAGCCATTTCGGCCAAAGTGCTTCGGCCTCATCAAGTGAAGACCTGACCGCAGGTAACGTCGACTTCCGTCGCGAACGTACGAACGCTTCACGCAGCTTCAATTTCCACGGTAGCGCTTTGACCAGCGGATCGTTGTGTCGCTGGCCGCTAAGTTTGTTTACAAGCGCCGTCGCTTTCGCGAACTCTTCCTCACCGAGGTAGTAATCGATCAGGGCCAGCGAGGTCTCGACATCGTCGGGAAACGTCTTTACCAGTCGCTCTTGAAGACGCACCTGCTCCCTGTGCAACTTTGTTCTCTCCGCTGTCCTGAGGACATCATAGCTAAGGATCACGCGGTACTTGTCCAGCAGCAGGTCATAGGCACGGCGGTTGCGCGGATAGAGGCGAATAGCCGTCTGCAGCATCTCTTCCTCGAAAGGCGAAAGAGACACCGTGCGAAAGAACGAATACTTCTGTTCGTTGCGCGAGACGTATTCAGCGACTTCCACGCACATTTCGCTGCTCAGCGCAGCTTTGACCTCAGCCGATACGCAATCGATCTTCTCTAACTCGTCATCGACGAAGGTCTCTCGGACGTCGGCAACTTCTTCCATTAGATCGTTGAATTTGAGGAACTCGGTGAACCACGACAGCGACCAATTCGGGTCGTAAGGCGGTCCGTCGATTCGCGTGCATAACTGCGCGCCAGCGTCGGGGTCGTCGTTGCCAATGGCCGCACGGACGCAGGCCTGCGAAAAGCGCTCGACAAATTCCGGGTCGGCCCGTCGAAAAGAGTCTCTGAACTCCAGAAGCATCGTCGCCTGTGACTCGCTGAAGTACTGGCGTTTTTTCGGCGGCGTGAGCGCCGCGATTTTCCTGGCGCTTTCCACCAGGCCTGGTCTGTGAACGAGCTCCTTGGCCAGTTCCACGACTGCTTGGTTCGGCGGTTCGAGATCGCCCTCGAGCCCCTGGTCGCCGTCCACTCTCAAGAGCACGGATGCGATCCGGGCCGGCCGACGGCTGCGGTCCAGCCGTTGCCAGTTTTGCCGCGCGACGTCGAGCTCTTCCTGATAAAAAGCGATCAGGCCGCGAACGAACAATCGCCAGTCGGAAAAAAGACTCTTGCGTCCGATGCCGGCCAGTTTTTCAGTTGCCAGTGCGTACTCGCCGTGCGCGACGTGCTGAAGTGCATCGGCAACCGACTCCGCTTCTTGACTGAGCTCGGGCGACAATTGACTGCGGGAGGAAGCGGAGAATACGGCCCTGTCCTCGAGCAGTTCTCCGCCGCGAGGTTCCGGCTTGCGATCGAGAACTGCCGTTACGCGCCGTGCGAAGTGGTCGAATCCACGCTTTCGCTCTTCCAGCTGACGGCGCCGCTTTTCAAGTTGCCGCTTCTGGTGCAGTTTGGCCTTTGACTTCTTCGAGTCCATACACGCTCATCCGTGCTCCACCGGTGATCCGCACCTTAGTTTCAGGAGCCCGCATTGTAGCCGGGCGGCGAACCGCCGTCTAACCGCTCGCCGCGCACAAAACGGCCCAAACGCCCCGCTCTTGCGACAGCGGCGGGGTAGCGGCCTCATAGCGGTCAACCAGCGGCTACGCAGCGGCCTCGAGTCGCATGGCTGGTTGCCAGCTACCTAGCGCGGCAAGGTGAGTTGAAAGTTGCGAAAGCGGACTTCGGTCGCGCCGCCCGAGTGCAGTTGCAGCGCGAAGATGCCTAGCCGCGGACCCGGCGCGTCGTCCAGGTCGACGCACAAATGACCGTTGATCCGCGTCTGAATGCGGCGGCCATCGGCCACGATCTCGTACGTGTTCCAATCGCCGAGCTTGACATACTCTTCGCCCGATTCTTTCCAGAGCAGGCCGCGGCCTTCCTCTTCGTACAACTTGCCCCACCATCCCGCACCGATGTCTGCCTGGTAACCCTTGACACCGTGCTCCATCGACTGGCTGCGGAACTGGACACCGCTGTTGCCGGCGTTGTCGACCAGCTTGACCTCGAAGACCAGTTTGAAATTCGCCGCCGCAAGATCGCTGACGAGGAACTCGTTCTTCTTCAGCCCCGAGGTGCGGCCGACCAGTTCGCCGTTTTCGACCGACCAGAGTCCGTCCGTGCCGTGCCAGCCGGACAGATCCTTGCCATTGAACAGCGTGGCCGCGTTCTTCTCGTCGGCCAGGATCGGCACCTGAGCCGGCGCGCCCAAATAGGCCAGCAGCGCCACGACCTCCTTGGGCGAGAATTGCTTCAGCTGGTCGTCCGGCATCATCGACTGCGGGCTCAGTTTGCGGTCGTCGATTTCGTCCTTTGGAATGACCTCCAGGGCAGTAGCCGTCTGCAGCTTGATCGCTTTATCGTCTTCTTCCTTGAGGATGCCGGTCACGACTCGACCGTCACTGGTCAGCACCACGGTCGGCTGATATTCCTTGGCCATCACCGCGCTGGGATCGACGATATTGCTGAGCAGATAATCCAGGTTCGACCGATTCGAGCCCGTCAGATCGGGACCGACGTTGCCGCCGGTGCCAAACAGACTGTGGCACTGCTGGCAAGTTCGCGCGAAGACCGCGCGGCCAAGCCCCAAATCGGGCTTGGGTTTGGTACTGGCAGCGACCAGTTGTTTGTAGTCGTGGATCAACCTGATCTTGTCGGCGGCCGTCTCGCGCACCGTGCCCCAAGTCTTCTCCAAAAGCTTCGCAACGGTGTCGTTCTTGAGATATTGCAGCTGCCGCACCAGATCGGCCGATAAATCGCTGTTGGCGATGCGTCGGCTGGCCACCGCCTGTAGCATCGCAATGGCCGACTCGGAACGCGCCGCCAGCGTGGCCAGGGCAGTGCGCTTTTCCGCTGGCGTAAGTTCGGCATAGCGATCGATGATGAGCTCGGCGGTGCGCGGATCGTTGTACTGGGCCAAGCCAGCCAGAGACTGTTCGCGCATCGCCGGTTCGTCGAGCAGTTTTTGCAGCAGCCCGACCAACTTGGCGTCCTTGGCTGCCAAGAGCGATGCCAGCGCCTCGCGCCGCTGTTCGATGGCGGTCGATGGCGTTGCGACCATCTCGCGGACGCTCGCCAACGCCGCTTCATCGCCGAAGGTCACACCGAGAGCTTGGGCCTGCAGCCTGACCCGACTGTCGCTGGATGCGGACAACTTCTTGGCGATGCCGCTCCATTGCTTGGGCGGATCGACGCGCCGCTGGCCGGTCAACGATGTGCGAATCGCATCGAGAAACGCCAGCTGGAGTTCGAGCGAATCGGCCTGCTCGAGCCCGCCGACCAGCGTGGCTACAGCCTGCCCATCAGCGCCCGAGCCAATGCGACGCAGCATGTAATCTCGTATCAGCGGAATATGTTTGCCCGCCTGCAACCCAAGCGCAAGGGCGCGTTGCGGATCGGCTTCCGCCAACGGTTCCGCAGCGTACCAAATCATCAGCGGTAAATTCGCATCGCCAGCATCGCTCGCGTGCGAAGCCAAGCCTGCCAAAAGGTCCCAGCGGTCCGAGAGCGGCAACCGAGCGGCCGCCGACGCCAGGTAGAGCCTGACGACGGGCGAGGGATCTTGCTTGGCCAGCGCGGTCAACTTCTGCACCAGCTCCGGCGAGGCGAGTCCGGGCGAAGCCGCCTGGCGATCGAGGCTGAGCTGGATTGCCCAACCGCGAACGTAAGGACTGGCGTCGGCGAGCAGCCGATCGCGGGTGGCTAGATCGAGTTGGCCAATGCAGGCTAGCGCCCACGCGCCGCGCAGCCGCCGCGTGTCCTCTGGATGTTCGAGGGCGACCTTCCGCAGCTGGTCGACCGCCGCCGCTGCGACGGTGCCCTTCGCGGCGCGTTCTTGCAACAATCGCCGGCTATGGCGGACGTACCAGTCGTTTTCGTGCGTGACGAGTTCGGCCAACTGTTGATCGGAATATTTGGCCAGATCGACCTTCACGCTTTGGTTGGCGCCGTAGACGATCTTATAGATCCGGCCGTTGGAGCGGTCGTGCCGCGAGGCATCGACCAAATGGCAGGCTTGCATGTCGTACCAGTCGATCATCATGCATTGGCCATCGGGACCATAGCGCAGGTTCAAAATTTGCGACGCCTGGTCGCCGGTCAGCAAGAAGTCGGGACCATGCGAGCCGACGTAGCCGGAGCCCGAGGGCTTGAGGATGTCCATGTTCAACCGCTGACCATGGATGTTATTCATGAAAATCTTGTCGCGGTATTCGGCCGGCCAGGCGCCTCCCAAATAGATCATCGCGCCGGCGTGCGCGTGGCCGCCACCGGCTGCGTCGGATTTGCCGTTGCCGCTGTGTGGACGCGCACCGAGATAATGCCGGTGATCTGCGGCTGTCTTGATGTCGTTGTAGGTGTAGGGATTGAAGTGGCTGCCCGCCTGCCGCTCGTAACGCCCGCCCTGGATGATGTGGTACAGGTGCGGAATCACGCATGAGGTCAGGAAGGCTTGGCCGCGATCGTTGAAGTCGACACCCCAAGGATTGCTCGTGCCGTGAGCAAACACTTCGAACTCGTGGCGCGTCGGATGATAACGCCAGATGCCCGCATTGATCGGCTGCCGCTGGTCATCGCTGGCGCCCGGCTTGCCGACCTTAGAGTGCGTGAACACGCCGTGGCAACCGTACAGCCAACCGTCGGGACCCCAAATGAAAGTGTTCAGCGTTTCATGCGTGTCCTGGTATCCCCAACCATCGAGCAGGATCTTGGGTTCGCCGTCGGCAACGTCGTCTCCATCCTCGTCGGCGAGAAACAAGAGGTACGGCGCCGCGCCCACCCACACTCCGCCAAAACCGACTTCCAAGCCGCTGACGAGGTTCAAACCTTCGGCAAACACCTTGCGTTTGTCCAGCGTGCCATCACCGTCGGTGTCTTCGAAGACCAGAATGCGATCGCGACCTTTGTTGCCTTTGGCGCGCACGGGATATTCGTACGCTTCGGCGATCCACACGCGGCCGCGATCATCCAGGGCCATCGCAATCGGTTGCTTGACGTCGGGCTCGGCTGCTGCTGGAATCACTCGAAACCCCGCGGGCAACTTCATGGCCGCGGCAGCTGGACCGGCGGCCTGCCCCTGGAATGGATACTGATCGGCGACCAGGGGATTATCGACCGTCGAGATCGGACCGGGCTGTTGGGCATGCAAGCGGAAATCGTCAAAGTTGATGTGCCCCCAGCCGCCGCGCGCGTTGTCGACAATGCGGAGAAACGCTTCGCCACCGGCGTGTTGGCGGAGGTCGACCACGACCAACCGCATGTTCTCGCTATCGCGTCCGGA
>JBQCJB010000865.1:0-5604 GCA_051953155.1 Aureliella sp.
CCACCGGTTGGCCACGAATCGAACGGCCCGGCCGGACTGGTTTGCCAGACAGGCACTTCGTGGCACTTGCCGAACTGCGCGGTGGAGTAGCCGTTGAGCTTGAGCGTCTGCGGCAGCGGCGACATGGTGTTGGGCAGTACCGAACTGTAGCCCGGAGCCCCGCTGGCGATTTCGGTGATGTTGCCCATCGCTGCCGAATGATGATTGCGCCCCGTCAGCAGCGCCTGCCGTGTCGGCGAACAGAGGGCGGTGGTATGGAAGCGGTTGTACTTCAGCCCCTGCTTGGCTAGTCGCTCCAGCGTCGGAGTTTGACAAGGGCCGCCGAACGCGCTGGCGGCCCCAAAGCCTGCGTCGTCAATCAAGACGATCAGCACATTGGGCGCTCCCTCCGGTGGCAGCAGACGCTCGATAGGCGGATATTGCGCTTGCGGATCTTTGGCATCATATGTAACGCGCGCCGGCGCAAGCGTGTTGGGCATCGGCAGATGCGAACGATTCTTGACCGCGGGCTTGGCCGGTGCCTGTGCGGCGTGGTTCACTGGCTGCCCTAGCGATGAACCAACAACGAAACCAAGACTCACAACGAAACTGCAGATTGGCGCAAATCGCAGGATTCGCATCGTCGTCCCCATCTGTTGTTGCTCCGTCAGAAGCGGCTGGGCCCGGACGTGAAAGAACGTCTCTCAGCGAGGCGACCGATGCGCGCGGCTCCCGACGGCCATGAACCGCAAAGCAACGCCTATTCCAAAACCCACTTCGGCTATCGGAAACTGTGTTTGCTCGAAAAACGCTGACCTTTCCAACCCGATAGATCCACACCAATGTGCAGTAACGCACGCGCGAATGTGCAGTCGTGCGGAGCGACGTGCAACCATGAATGCGGCCCGACAATACCAGAAGCGGGCGACCGGCTCGAGAAAGAAGACGGCTCAAAGTCACTCCCACGATTACGCGCCGCTCCTCAAAGAAACGCGTCAGTCTAACGAACAGCCAACGGAATTAATCGAAGCCCGTCAGTCGATCATGTACGCGGCACTAGTAGGGACAAAGCGTCAAATCTCGTGCCGAACAGTATTGGGACACAGCACTTTGCCGGGCGGACAGGGTTGGCTTGGGGTGGTGAAGGCCAATTTGCAAGAAAATTTAGAGCAGCGGAATTTTGCGAGTATAAGTTATACTCCGAGACCGAAAACTGGACGTTTCTGGGAGGTACCTCGCTCGCAAAAACCCTTGTCTTCCAAGGATTTTCGTGACAAGACAGCCCAACCATAATCCGCGTGTCGGGGGTTCGAGTCCCTCCTCCGCTACCTCCTTTTCCCTGCGTCAGGCAGGTCGCGATTGCGATGGGACAAGCACGCGATTCTCCGGGCTACCCTTCTCCGGCATTTCTTGGAGTCGGTGCCATCTCTCGCAGGCCGGCCGGTCTCTGCGTTAAAATGCCTTCTGGCAAACCAGGAGCAGCCGATGTCCATTAAACTGCCACCGTTAGACCAAATGACCGTTGCACAAAAGGCGCAGTTGCTGGAAGCGGGTGGGGCAATCTGTGCCGCGAAACTGGGGATGTGCGATCGCCCGAGTGGCATCGTGCGGTGCTTGAAGAACGAACGCGATGACTGGAGACAGGACAAGCGACCGTTTCGTCCTGGGCGGAGGCGAAAGCGAGGCTGCTCAAGCTGGGGCGACGAATGTTCACATCCCATCAGACGCGGAAGAAGACCTCATCGAAGGCTACTGGTTTTACGAGCGTCAGTTGCCTTGCTTAGGCGACTACTTCCGGAGCTGCCTGATTGCAGACATCGATTCGCTCGCTTTCTTCGCCGGCGTCCGTGGCGTCGTACTCGGCTACCACCGCTCTCTTTCGAGATGATTTCCATTCGCCAGTTGTTATCGCGTCGAACAAGACACCTCGGCCGTCGATTCTGTTCTCGACGCAAGGCGAAACCCACTCTGGCTACGCGAGCGTTTCGGGGAACCGCGGCCGAAGACTGGCGTGCAGGAGAGGTCACGAATCGACGGGAGATGGGGCTGATCTTCATTACGCCCCCACGCTCACGCTTCGCGACCGCGTACTTGGTGCATCCGAGTTTTGATGCAATCGACGTCATGGTCAGACCGTCACGTCGCAGTCGTAGCACTTGCCCGATCTTCGTCGGCAGTTTGCTAATCAGGTCATCGAGAATCTGAGCATTAGTCTTGTTGTGGTCTAGGTCTTTCTCTTCGTGCTCGACCAGCTTATCCGGAACCACGCCGTCGTCAGTAGTCGAACCGACCGGGTTGAAGTGAGGTGGTCTTGCTCGTTCTTGCTGAACCAAAACATTTTTTGTTCCTGGCCGGTAAGCGGCCTGCGACACGAGCATCAACACAACACAAGAGCTAGCGGTTCTTTTGCGCTGGCCCATCTCTTCTTGAGTCAGAACGCGGTTCGCGGTTGCTACGGATTCTGCGCATGGCAATCGCCGACTCTCTGCCGACCAGTAAAGTGCATCTTTTCCGTGCAATCTCGGTAACCGACTGCTTCAGTATCCCCAAGTAATTCTGGGGACCTGAAGACGCGAACGGCACTGTCGAGCGCGCCTCGGCGGTCGATGAGTTTTTTGCGCGGACTCAAATCAATGGCACAACAAACTGGCGCTAGACGAGGCCTTGCGCGATGGTCGCCTGAGCCACCTTCAGGAAGCCGGCGATGTTGGCTCCGCGGACTAGGTTGCCAGGGAAACCGAACTCTTCGGCAGCCTGGGCGCAGGTGGCGTGGATCGACCGGATGATTTGACGCAGCTTGGCATCGGTTTCAGCGAAACTCCAGGCCTCACGGCTAGCGTTTTGCTGCATCTCGAGGGCCGAGGTCGCCACGCCGCCGGCGTTGGCCGCTTTGCCGGGCCCGAACAAGACGCCCGCGGCCAGCAACGTCTGGACCGCATCGGGCGTGCATGGCATGTTCGCTCCTTCGCCGATGGCCTTGACGCCGTTTTTGATCAGTGTGGCGGCATCCTTCCCGTTGAGCTCGTTCTGCGTGGCAGACGGCCTCGGCGGCTTCGCGTGAACGTCTGTTTCGGCCTTGATGAGCTCGTATTGCATCGCGGCAAGCTACTGGACAATGCCGAAAGGCGCCATCTTCAAGGTCAGGTTCTCAAGCCGGATCCTCACACATGCAAGTAAGGCATCCAGCTAATGGAAACGTCGCAGCCTGTCTTATCGTTGGCGGCGCACGCTAAAACCTTCCTGCCCATCGGGGCTGGTCATCCAAACCAATTCGTGGCGGTTGACCTCGAAAGCCGTTGCGGGGCTCAAAGCTATACGGGCTTTCCCAAACGTCATCAACGTGTACTCGCTGGGAATCTCGCGTTCGATGGTCAATTGCATGACTGGGTACTGCAAGATGACGCAGGCTTTGCGAAGATCATCTTCCATGGCGGCTTCGAGCGCGCTCTCCAGCTTCTCCTGAGCGGCTGGGTCAACTTTGAAATCGGGCAGGTATTCGGGCTGCCAGTCGACGGTGCGCATCAAAGCTCGAGTGCGTTTGGCAAACTCACTGCCCGATTTAGATATCGCGGATAGCATGACCGACTTCATTTTTGTAGCGTCGGAAAGCACCAGCAGTTCCTGGTGCAGTCCGGCGGAATCGAAGTCGATCAGTTTGCCTTGCAACGCAGCGTGCACAAGCTCGCTTACGTTCGCAGTCGTAACATGGCGCGAGCGCATAACTTTGTGGGCCAACCTTAACGCTTCGCGCAAGTCCTTCCCTGGCAGTGCGGTGGCTTGAACCACAAAGTCGTCATTCGCATCGATGTATCCTGAGTGAGTATCGGACCACTCCAACTCCTCCGGGAGATCCATTCGCAACCCGCGAATACTCATGACGCGAACATAGGTTGCCGTATCGTCAGGGTTGTGGCCAGTCAGCTCGACCTTTTCGGCGGACCGAAACGGGATGGCGAGTGTCGTAGCCAACTTCATCTTTTTGAAATCCGAAGGGCTTACTTGTCGAACTTCCGCATTGCACAGAGCGACCAAGCCGCCGTAAGTTAAAACTTTCTTTTCGTAGGCCATGACCTCTTCTGATTCAGCCTGCAACGGCGCACTCCAAACGACGATGACCTCATTGCGATCGATTTGGACGGCCAAGTCTGGATAGTTTTCGCGGAGCGAATCGAAATCTGACCACGACACTTCGCCCTGATTGTCACTACTTAGATTGTAATAATCCAACGCGAAGATTTGGAGATCGCGTTTATGGGCAAGTGTTTCACGACTGCAACCGCCGCAGCTCAAAAGCAACCCCAGCACCAGAGCAGCCTTAACCAGCCACATATCACTAGCCCTTCCTCGCACGACTCTGGGATGGTCTGAACGATGTCTGATAAATGGAGTCAGGTATTGGCATGGTGCGTTCCGCAAGTTCAACAGCGAAAACGGAACTTGATCTCATTATCGCGAGCAAGCAATGTGGCTCAATATGGGGCGTTGGTCAAGTCATAAGTCAACTCGTTGACCCTTCCCCGTCCGCAGCCCGGCTCGGGGAAGCAAGGCAGTACGATCCAGATGAGTTGACAGGCATTCAGCAAACCGCGATCTACTTGCCGAGATCGCGGAAGCGGTCGTAGGTTTGCTTCAGGGGGTGGGCATGTTGGCGGCCGTCGATCATGCAGGCGGTCCACTCGGCCAAACGGAGGCCGAGCCGCCGGCAAGCTTCTTGAGCGTGATGCTCGGTCGGTGCTCCGGCTGAGATCGCGCCGTAGTGGGCGGAGAATTTTACG
The DNA here is from genome assembly GCA_051953155.1 of Aureliella sp. Classification (GTDB taxonomy): domain Bacteria; phylum Planctomycetota; class Planctomycetia; order Pirellulales; family Pirellulaceae; genus Aureliella. The sequence goes on from JBQCJB010000865.1 coordinate 4,755, forward strand.
CCGGTGTAATCGGTCAAGCCGAAGACCAGGAAACCATAGTTGATCAGGATCGACATCAGCGTCATGCAGGTCCACTCCTGGCCGCCTCCCCAGGCTCCGGCCGAGGAGAAGACGCAGCCGATGCGGCCATCGCGCTTGCCCCAGTTTTCGATCGGCTGCTGATCCCACCACTGCTTCATCTGCCAGCTGACGCTGCCGTAGTTGGTCGGGGAGCCGAGCGCGATGCCATCGCACCACTCGAGATCGGTATGGTCGGCTGTCGAGATTTCGCGCAGCCGCACATCGATCTCCTCCAGTTGCGCGGCACCTTCGGCGATCAGTTCAGCCATGCAGCGCGTGTTGCCGGTGTTGGAATGATAAAGGACGAGAATCTTCGCCATGGTTTCCTTCGTTCGCTGATGGTGATGAACTTATGATCGAAGTAGCGCAGTAGTCGCAATAGACCGGCGACCGGTGCGAGCCGTCAATGCCGCTCCGCGAAAGTAGCGCGCACCCGCGCCAACGGCCAACGCGACGGCCTGCAAGTGATAGATCTCCATCACGCCAAGTCCGGCGGCAGGTTCTCGCTACTTTCGCAGAGCGAAAGGCGACTCTTTCCGGCGCCAGGGTGAGAAACTCAACGCGCCGGGGACGGCTAAGCTTCGCTCAGGCGATCGGCGGCGAGATGGTAGTGTGGATCTTCGCTCACGTTCACTTCGACGAATTCTCGGGCGTTCTTCAGCAGTCTGCGGCACTCGGGGCTGAGGTGAGTCAGATGGAGTCGCGTGGGGGGGGGGGGGTATTTGGGGGCGCGCCCATTTATGGCCCCCAGTCCAGACTGGGGGGACCCCCCCGGGGTGGAAAATTCGCT
>JBQCJB010000866.1:0-11744 GCA_051953155.1 Aureliella sp.
CCGCCATTCTGATCGAGCCGATTCAGGGAGAAGGAGGCGTCCACGTACCGCCGCGCGAGTACCTGCAGGGCCTGCGGCAGTTGTGTGATCAGCACGGTCTACTGTTGATCTTCGATGAAGTGCAAACCGGCTGCGGCCGCACCGGGCACTGGTACGGATACCAATACTTCGACGTCGAGCCCGACATGTTCACGCTGGCCAAGTCGCTCTGCGGCGGCATCGCCGGCGGCGCATTGGTCGCCAAGCGTCAGCTCGCCAGCAGTCTCCGTCCTGGCACACACGCCAGCACGTTCGGCGGTAACCCGATCGCGGCGGCGGCTGGTATCGCCATGTTGGAAACGATCGAAGCGGATAACCTGCTCGAGCACGCGACGCGGGCGGCCGAACATTTTGCCAGCCGCCTCGAATCGCTGCAGGCTCGCTGCGACGCGGTTCGCGAGGTGCGGCAGGCCGGATTGATGATCGGCATCGAACTGGAATTCGAAGGCGCGGCGGTGGTGCAGCAATGTTTGGAACAGGGATTGTTAATCAACTGTACCCACCAAACCGTGCTGCGCTTGCTGCCGGCAATGAACATCAGCGGCGAAGAGATCGATCGGGGCATGGACACGCTAGCCGCGGCCGTCCTCGACCAAGCCGCTCAATAACCTTCGGCAGCCGCGCAGTAACTTTCAACACCTGCGTGGTGAACCTCGATAGCTGCGCGGTAATCAAGATAGCTGCGCGGTCATCCTCAGCAGCCGTCGGTGGGCGGCGTTACTTAGCGGCTGAGCGGCTGGTGGATGCTGATGCCGTAGTCTTTGCCCGCGGGAACTTTGGCCGAAGCGTTCTTCGGTTGCTCGCCGCTGGTCCGCTTGCCTGGCAACGCCGGGTTTTCATCGACCATCGGACTGGTCGGAGGTAGCGGCCGCGAGGGCCTCTGAAAGTGCGGTTCCGCATCGCATCCGAGCGCAGCGGCGCCCAGAAGCACGGCCAGCCATGCCGGACGACTGCCAAGGGAAACTCGGATGCGCATCACGTGGGCGAACCTCATTCGGGAATACCGGCGACTTCGTTACCGGCGATGGACGATAGCTCGACCAGCAAATCGCCGTCGATCGACAGCGCCCGCACCGAGCCATCCGCCATTGTAAATTGGAGGATCCGATTATGCATGCTCGAAAATCTTTCGGCTCGCTTTTGCCAGGCGTAGCCGTAGACGCTGCGGTGCCATTCGGTCCATTGGCCGCCAGCATTCCAGGAGATGGACCGCTGCCGTTCGGTACCGGTTTTCGCGTCGTAGGAACCGGTCACTTCGCCAAAGAGCAGCGTGTTGGAGCTGCCGTCGAGAATATCGCGGAACTTGGTCTTGCTGCGATTGGTGAAGATGCCACGCTTGGCATCGCGCGAGGTCACGCCGACGCCCAACTGGCCGGCGGAGCCCAGATAGTTTGTGCGTCCGAGCAAAGTCTGCTCGCTGTACCCATGCAGCACGCCGCTGAACGAGCTGGTGCGCATTTCGGTGATCGTAGCCACGGTGTTTTGGTACGGATCGTCCGAGGGGCAGAGCAGCGTGGAAATCGAAACCTGGTGGTCGCCCCAAAGGCTGTCACCATTGGGAAACGCACCGGTGCTCCAACGAACGAACTGTGGGTCGTTGGCAACCTTGGCGAAATGATCGACGTTGAGGTCGCGCTTCGCAAACCAGGGCTGCGAGATTGACTCGGCTTCCACAAAGGGCATCAGGAACACCAAATGCCCGACGTACGAGTTCCAGGCTCCGTCGAGCGCGGGCTTGACCGGTTGTTCGCCAATGTAACCCGGCGGAAAACGCCCGTACTGAGCTTCGAAATTGAGAGCTGCCAAGCCTAACTGCTTCAAATTGTTGGCGCACTGCATGCGGCGCGAGGCCTCGCGAGCGGCTTGGACGGCGGGCAACAAGAGCGACACCATCACGCCGATAATCGCGATCACGGCCAACAACTCGACGAGGGTGAAGCCCTGCCGGCGCGCGCATGGAGAAGGTGTTTGCTTCACTTTCGGTTCTCCGATTTTGGGCAGGTCAGGCACCGCAGAAAGTGTTATCTTAAGTGCTTGCGACTCCCGGCGGGAGTCCTCGCCTTGAACTATTCGCCCAAAGGCTTTATCGGCGATTGAGGGCAACCAGCTTCCGCTCGAAACGCTCCTCGGGTTCAATACTTAGTCAAAGTTTCCATTCCTCTCGACGAAGCTGAATGATGGCAATGCAATCGATACGTCTTCGCAGCGGTGCGGACATGCCGAGCGTGGGGCTCGGGCTGTGGAAGATCGAACCATTTCACGCCGCCGAGGCGGTTGTCACCGCGATCCAGGCCGGCTACCGCCACCTCGACGGCGCCTGCGATTACGGCAACGAGCGAGAAACTGGGGAGGGTGCGCAAAAGGCGATCCAGCAAGGACTGTGCACGCGCGACGATCTATGGATCACCAGCAAGCTCTGGAACACCTACCATCGGCCGGAGAACGTCCGCCGGGCCGCCGAGCGGTCGCTCTCGGATTGGGGTACCGACTATCTCGATCTGTATCTGATCCACTTTCCCATTTCCCTGGCGTTCGTGCCTTTCGAAGAGCGCTATCCACCCGGTTGGCTGCACGATCCGAACGCTGCCCAGCCGCAGATGGTGGCTGACGCTGTCCCCATCGCCGAGACGTGGGGAGCCATGGAAGAGCTGGTCGATCGCGGGCTGGTCAAGCACATCGGGATCAGCAACTTTGGTGTCTCGCTGATCCGCGACTTGCTCGCCAGCGCGCGGATTCGGCCGGAAGTCCTGCAGGTCGAGTCGCATCCGTACCTGACGCAGTCGAAATTGCTCCGCTACTGCCAGCAGGAGGAGATCGCTTTCACGGCGTTTTCGCCGCTGGGGGCTGGCTCGTATGTGGCCCTGAACATGGCGACCGAGGCGCAGTCGGTGCTCGGCGAGGCCCGTGTGCGGGCGATCGCCGATCGGCACGGCAAGTCGCCCGCCCAAGTCGTCCTGCGCTGGGGAGTGCAGCGCGGCACGGCGGTCATCCCCAAGACCAGCCGCCCCGAGCGGTTGAAGGAAAATCTGTCGATCTTTGATTTCGAACTGACCGAGGAGGAGATGAAGCAGATCACCAGCCTCGATCGGCACATGCGCTTCAACGATCCTGGCGTCTTCTGCGAACAAGCCTTCCATACGTTCTTCCCGATCTATGAATAGTGTTGTAAGGTCCGCCGAGTCTCGCACGGCCGACGCGGCGGCTCCGTTTGTGAACATAGCCGCGTACAAATTCGTCGCCCTCTCCGAACTCCAATCGCTGCGCGACCGCTTGCGGCGCTGCTGCGCGGAACAGTCGCTGCGGGGTACGATCCTGTTGAGCTCTGAAGGGATCAATCTCTTTTTGGCTGGGTCGCGCCAGGGTATCGATGCGTTCCTGGAGCTCGTGCGGAGCATCGACGAGTTTCACGATCTCGAGGTCAAGGAAAGCTATTCGCAGCAGCAACCTTTCAACCGCATGCTGGTCAAACTCAAACGCGAGATCATCGCCTTTGGCGTCGAGGGGATCGCTCCGGCGGAGCGGACCAGTCCGAAGTTGTCGGCTCGCGAGTTGAAAGCCTGGCTGGACGCAGGCCGCCCCGTGCGGTTGTTGGATACGCGCAATGACTACGAGGTCGACCTGGGGACCTTTCGCGGCGCCGAGCGACTCGGAATCCGCCACTTTCGCGAATTCCCCCAAGCTGCGGCAGCCCAACTGCCCGAGCAGGCGAAGGACGAACCGCTGGTGATGTTCTGCACCGGCGGCATTCGCTGCGAGAAAGCTGGACCGATGCTGGAAAAGCTCGGCTTCCGGCAGGTGTATCAGCTCGACGGCGGCATCTTGAAGTACTTCGAAGAGTGCGGCGGCCAGCATTACGATGGAGGTTGCTTCGTCTTCGACTCGCGCGTCGTTCTCGATCCGCAGCTGCGCCCGACCGGCGCGGTGCAGTGCTTTCGATGCCAGTCGGTCCTGACGCACGAGGATATTCAATCGCCCCAGTTCGAATTCGGCCGCTCCTGTCCACATTGCTACCGGACACCCGAGCAACAGCAGCGCGAACGCCTGGCCGAGCGTCAGGCGCAGCTCGTTGAGCTTGCATCCAGCCAGCCGGGTGCCGAGTCGTACGACAACCGTCGCTTGATTCACGTGCCGAGACGGCTGGCCGGATTGCCGTTGATCGAATTCCTGGTGGCCCACATGCCCTCGGCGCCACGCCAGAAGTGGCTCGACTGGATTGACGACGGCTCGTTGACTTTCCGCGGGGAACCGGTCGACCCGGCCAAACCGGTCCGCGAGGGGCAGCAGTTCGTCCACATCGAGCGCGGGTTCACCGAGCCGCCAGTGGCAGCGAATATCGGGCTACTGTTCGAGGACGAGTGGTTAGTCGTCGTCGACAAACCGGCGCCGCTGCCAGTGCATCCCAGCGGGCGCTTCAATCGCCACACGCTGCAGTGGCTGATGGGGCAGGTGTATCGCCCCGAGAAGCTCCGCGTGGCTCATCGTCTGGACGCGAACACGACCGGGCTGGTGGTCCTGTGCCGCAAGTACGCGTCATCTCGAGTGCTCCAGCCGCAGTTCGCGAGCAGCCAGGTGCGCAAGAGTTATCTGTTGCGCGTGGCCGGCCATCCGCAACAGGAGGGCTTTCGATGTGAGGAGCCGATCAGCACCGAGCCCGATCGGGTCGGCGCGCGGAGCGTTTGCGATTCGGGGCAAGCAGCTCAGACTGAGTTTCGCGTGCTCGAGCGGCGGGCCGACGGCACGGCGCTGCTGGAAGCAACGCCGCTGACTGGCCGCACCAATCAGATCCGCATTCATGCCTGGCACTTGGGAATGCCGATCGTCGGTGACCCGCTCTATCTGCCCGGCCGCGAGCTCGGACATCAACAGACGCTGGACATCGGCGCTGCTCCGCTATGCCTGCATGCATGGAAGCTCGCGTTTACCCATCCGGTGACTGGCCAGAGCCTGGATTTTACGAGCCCGCCGCCCGCGTGGTCCCGTTAGAGGTTGCGGGTTGCCGCAGCAGACGTGGCACGTGGGATTTTTTTACTGGGCAAGCTGCGCTGAAGAGAGAAAGAAATGACAGCCCAGAGGGCTGTCCTACTACCCATCCGGTAACTGGCCAGAGCCTGGATTTTACGAGCCCACCGCCACTGCGCTGAAGAGAGAAGAAATGACAGCCCAGAGGGCTGTCCTACGGTTCGCGGCGAATGACGGTGACGCTGGCGGCGATGATGGCGGCCAGCAGCGCGATTCCCGAGGCGATGGCGATTCTCCATTCCAGCGTGCGGCGATAAGCCTGGACGTAATAGAAGGTCGGCTTGCTGGGCACGCCGAGGCTTTGCGTGGAGAACTCGTCCCAGGTGGCGCTCAATTGGCCCGGTGTGGCCCGGTCGAGTTCGGCGAAGGCTTGTTCGCGGTCGAGGGCTTCGGTGTAGGAAGTGTCCATGGTCAGTCGCTGGTAGGCGAAGAAAATCGCGGCCGGGACTGCAAAAACGATGATGATGAACATCACGCCGACCAGGATCGAGGGTCGGCGGCGATCGGGGCGATCGATCGGCCGCGCGCTCGATTGGGCCTCAGCTTCGGCCACCGGCAGTTCTCTCAGTTCTCGCAAGGTAGGGATTGGCAGCGTGCGTCCGCAGGAGCAGCGGACTTCTTGCCCAGCTTGACTGGTCGTTACCAGGTGGGTGGCGCCGCACGGGCAGTCGAGTCGGTAGTGCATGGCGAACTGTTTTTCTCGGGTAGCTGTTTTTCTGGGGGTAACGACGTTTCGCGCGGGTGGCTGCGTTGCGTGGGGTCAAGTGGTTGCTCGGCTAACATGGAGGCTTGACACGTCTGGTCGCGTTATTGTCAGAACTTCAACGCAGCGACTGGACCGGCCGGGTCTCGTAGTTAGAATTGGGACAACCGGCCCGCGACAATGAAATTGTAGCCGCCGGTCCGCTGCCTTCGCGCCTGGAAGCTGAAGGTTTGAGCGGCATCAAGGCTTGACCGACTGGCGACTATTCTGGCGGCGCGCGCTCCTGTGGGAGGAGTTCCCCCGAATGGTGACCAGTTGAGGCGAGCGGCGATGGATGACACGGGGAGAACCGAAAAGAGCCTGACGTAAAAAGACCGCTTCGATCAATCGAATTCGGTGGAGTGAACCATTCATCACCAGGCCACATCCGGAATTTCTTTCCCCAAATCCTAGCCACCTGATGACGACCGGAAAACCACCGAGCTATTTTTTTAATTCCGTGGTTCCCGGAGGAGAGTGTCACCGGATGCATCGAACGGCTCGGATGCAGCTGGGCAACGTGAACGAGCGATCGACCGGCAAAGATCGCCTCCGATGAACTGCGTGGCTACGCGGGTCGGCATGCTGCGAGGGCGGCAGGCTGGGCCGCTAGGGCAGGTCGAGTGGGGCGAACGGAAGTAGGGTTGAGGCTCGCGGCCCGCCGCCGGGCGCGGAGAGTTAGGTGGATGTTGCGGAGTCAGAGGGCCTCACAGTTTCGCTGACTGGGACCGATCGCGGCTTCGCAAAATTGGGATTCATTAGAACGTTTTACTATTTGTTTGCGGCTGGGCGAACAGGTGGGAAGCAGGTGGTAGAATTTTGTGTCTTTTATTGAAGACCATCTGCTATCTATGGCTTTTCGCTAGCTAAGCAAACATGGTCACTTTGGCACAACAGGAGTAAGGCCTTGTTCGACGTAATGCTGGACGAATTCGATGACGACACCACGCGCGGTGCCGACGACGAATTGGAAGGCTTTCAAAAGCTCGCAATCGATGACGATGAACCCGTCGATGCCGAGCCGCTTTCCGATGACGACGGTTTGGCCGCCGAGGGTGAAGTTCAGCTGGAAAGCGACGAAGAGCTTTTGGCCGCCGCCGACGAGGAGATCGAGACTTGGTCGGATGACCCAGTGCGCATGTACTTGACGCAAATGGGCGAGATCCCGCTGCTGACCCGCGCGGAAGAGATTCGCCTTGCCAAGACTATTGAAGTTACGCGCCGCCGGTTCCGCACCAAACTGCTCGAATGCGACTACGTCATGCAGTTCGCATACAAGATCCTGCGTCGAGTCGAGAGCAGCGAGTTGCCGTTCGATCGTACGGTTCAGGTTTCCGTTACCGACCACTTGGAAAAGGAGCAGATCCTCGGACGTTTGCCGCACAACCTCAAGACGCTCGAAGTTCTGCTCAAACGCAACCGCCGGGATTACCGCATCGCCCTGGCCAGCTCGACCCCGATGGCTCGCCGCAAAGAAGCTTGGCGCGCCTTGGGCCGCCGTCGCCGCAAAGCCGTACGGCTGGTCGAAGAACTCGGTCTGCGGACCCAGCGTCTGGAGCCGCGCATCGACGACCTGGCCAAGTTCAGCCGCCGCGTCGATGACCTCCGCTCCGAGATCGATCGACTGGCCGGCGACCGCGTCTCGGCTGCGCAGCGAGCCGAACTGCTGCAGGAGTACCGGCAAATCCTGATCTCGACCCAAGAGACGCCGTTGAGCCTCCGCAACCGCGTGGCGATGGTCCAGCAGGTATTCAACGAATACCAGCGGGCCAAAAAGCAGCTCTCCGAGGGCAACCTGCGGTTGGTCGTGTCGATCGCCAAGAAGTACCGCAATCGCGGGCTGAGCTTCCTCGACCTGATCCAGGAAGGCAACGCCGGTCTGATGCGGGCGGTCGACAAGTTCGAGTATCGACGCGGTTTCAAGTTCTGTACGTACGCGACCTGGTGGATCCGCCAAGCGATCACCCGCGCCGTGGCCGACCAGAGCCGCACCATTCGCATCCCGGTGCATATGGTCGAAACCATGTCGCGCGTTCGCAACGTGTCGCGACAACTGCTCCAGGAACTGGGACGTGAACCGACGCTCGAGGAAACCGCTCGCCGCGCCGAAACGACCATCGAAGAAGCCCGACGCGTGCTGGCCATGAGCCGCTATCCGATCAGCCTCGACCGGCCGGTCGGCAATAGCGAGGACAGCCAGTTCGGCGACCTGCTGCCCGACGGCACGGCCGAAAGCCCCGCCATCGGCGCCGGCCAGGAAATGCTCCGCGACCGTATCAACCATGTTCTCAAAACGCTCAGCTATCGCGAGCGCGAGATCATCAAACTGCGTTACGGACTAGGCGACGGTTACAGCTACACGCTCGAAGAGGTCGGCCACATCTTCAAGGTTACTCGCGAGCGGATCCGCCAAATCGAAGCCAAGGCAGTTCGCAAACTGCAACAGCCCAGCCGCAGCCAAGACCTCGTCGGCTTCCTCGACTAAGCTTTCGGCAACCCCTACGGGGCCCGCGGATCTCCGCGGCCCCCGTAGGACAGCCGTCTCGGCTGTCTTCAGTGGGACAGCCGTCTCGGCTGTCATTCTTCGGCGGAACCTCCCCCCGCCCCTACTTCCCCGGCTCGACCTCTTGGGCCAACTGAACAACTTGGCCCATCAGCGTCTCTTCGACTTCCGGCGCCCACGGGCAAGGCAGGCCGTAATACACCATTGCGCCGCCCCCTTCGTAACCCCCTTCCGTCAGCACGCGGCGGCTGGGAATATACGCCATCACGTCGTGAGCATAACCGGCGACCCAGACGGGGCCGTCTAGATCAGCCTTCGTTCGCAGCGCATAGTCGACGACGACTTCGCCGCCGAGCGCCACGAATTTCAATTTGTCTCCGATGCGCCACACGGAGACGGGGTAGGGATAAGTCGGGCTGAGTTCGTGGCCGCTGGCGATCTGGTCGAGCAGCACTCGGGCCCGCGTCGCCTCGGACTTGTTGGACGATGAAAGTTGACCCTTCAGTTGTTCAGCCGTCGGCAACTCCGACAGCGGCAGAGCGACTTCGGCGTAGCGGCAGTCGAGCTTGGGCGAAGCCTCTTCCATTGCCGTCGTCAACAGCACGCGGTCGACGGCCGTGGCCAGACGTTCTCCGTAGTGGCGAGCCAATTCCGCGTTGCGGCGGGGGATCGGATTTTGATCGGCGCCGCAGCCAGCGAAGAATAGGGCGACGCAGCCCGGGTGGCTTTCCTCGAGTCTGTCCTGTGCAAAGCCCGGGTAGTCGCCCGACCAGACGTTGCCCGAGAGCACCGTCGCATGGCACGCGTAACCAAACAGGACCGACACGAGTTTGCCGTCCAGATTGCGCGCGGCCAGCACGGGCACATCGAAGTCCGACGGGCCGGCCAGTTTGCCCTCGGTGCGCAAACGCGGTCCATCGCCTTCCTTGTTATTGCGACGATTGGTGGCAAAATCGCTCGCCCCGGTTCCCCAACTGAGGGTGCACGGAACCGACTGCTGCGCCGCCGCGTCGGCGACCTCGACACAGTTTTGAAACAGTTCTTCCGCGTAAGCATCGATCTGCTGTTGGAAATGCTTGTCCAGTTGGTAGTAGTGCAACGTACCGAGGTTTTTGCCGACGACCGGTCCGCTGTGCGTGTGCGAGGTTGCGATAACCACGTTGGCAACCGGGACGCCGATCCGCTCGCTGATCGCCTTGGCAACGCGCCGCGACAGTTCGCGGTCGATGCCGACCAAGTCGAGCGTGAGCACCACGCCGCGCGAGCCTTGTGCATCCTGCAGCACCAAAGCCTTGGCCTTTAGTTCATTCAGCTTGCCTGAAGAGGGAGCGGTGCGAGCGCCGTAACCGGCCATCCACATGGGCTCTTTGGGGGTGATGATCCGGCTTGCCGCGCCGGCCCGCCAATTTTCAGCAGCCTGGACCGACCAGCTCGATGCGAGCAGCGATAGCCCAGCCGCCAGAACAAATACTCGATGCAGAACGTTCATGACACTTTCCATGACAAAGGTTGCGAACGCTGAACTGATGCGCTATTGTAACCGGCACTTGTCAACCGCGCATCGAGAGCCCCCCTCGCGCGGCCGCTTGGATCACTTTTGCAAATCGGCGCTTCATGAGTCCCACTGTTCTGCTGACGGTTGTCTTCGGTTACTTCATCGCCCTCTTGGTAATTGCCTGGTATACGTCGCGCGGCGCTGGCGAGCATGCGTTCTACAGCGGCGAGCGCAAAAGCCTGTGGTGGGTGGTCGCCTTCGGCATGGTCGGCACGTCGCTCAGCGGCGTCACGTTTATCAGCGTGCCCGGCTGGGTGAAACTGACTCATTGGAATTACCTGCAGGTCGTCTTGGGCTTCGTCATCGGTTACTGGCTGATCGCCGGCGTGCTCCTGCCGCTGTATTACCGACTGCAGCTGACCAGCATCTACGGTTACCTCGATGAGCGATTCGGCAACTCCAGTTACAAAACCGGCAGCGGTCTGTTCATCGTCAGTCGATTGCTCGGCGCGACCGCGCGTATTTACGTCGTGCTGGCTGTCATTCATACGTTCGTTCTCAAAGAGATGGGAATCTCGTTTTGGCTGACGACCAGTTGCGTGCTGTTGATGATCTTTCTGTATACGCTGCGGGGAGGCGTCAAGACGATCGTCTGGACCGATACCTTGCAAACGCTGTTCATGCTGGCCGCCCTGTTGGGGACGATTCTCTACATTGTCACTGACCCGGCGCTTTCCAATTGGCAGACTCAAGTCAGCGACAGCGGCATGCTGGCGATTTTCAATGGCGATTGGCGAAGCGATCGCTATTTTTTCAAGCAGTTGTTTAGCGGCATCTTCATCACGATCGTGATGACGGGGCTCGACCAGGAGATGATGCAAAAGAACTTGAGCGTCCGCACCTTGGCCGATGCCCAAAAGAACATGCGCGTTTTCAGCGTTGTCATGTTGCTGACCAATGTGCTCTTTTTGTTTCTTGGCGTGCTGCTGTATGCCAAAGCCGCACAGATCGGCCTGGAACTTCCGGCCAAGAGCGACGACCTTTTCCCGACGCTCGCCCTGCAGCACTTTCCGCCTTGGTTGGGGCTGCTGTTTATCATCGGGCTGATCAGCGCCTTGTTTCCCAGCGCCGACGGCGCCCTGACGGCCTTGACGTCCAGCACCTGCATCGACCTGATCGGCATCCGCCAACGCGGCTGGAATGAAACGACGCAGCGTCGAGTTCGCAAGTCGGTCCACGCTGGCTTTGCAGTGTTATTTCTCCTGGTCATCATGTGGTTTCATTGGCGTCAGGATGCGACGATTATTTCCACGCTCTACGATCTGGCAGCCATCACCTATGGACCGCTGCTGGGTCTTTTCGCATTCGGCATCTTTACGAAACGCATGTTGCGCGAACCGCTCGTCCCGCTGGTGTGTATCGCCGCCGCGGTAGCGACCTTTTGGATCCGCGCCCACAGCAAGGAACTGCTGTTCGGGTACCAGATGGGTTTCGAGACTCTGATTCTCAACGGACTGTTGACGTTTTTGGGCCTGGCCTCTATCAGCCGCCGGCCGTCGTCGGCGGAAGCGAGCGGTTATAATCTCGCCCAATAAACGCTGGCTGGCATCGAAGAGTGCGGAACCTTTGCGACTTGGCTTTTTCCTTTGATTGGAGCAGCGAGAGCGATGAGTACCAACCGACGTCAAGTGCTGAAAGCAGTTGCAGGATGTGCTGGCCTGATCGCTTGCGAGAATTTGGGATTGGCTGATGAAAGCCCGAACGCAAGCCTGCACCAGGGCCTAGTCGTCGGCGAACCGACAGGCGAAAAAGTCGGTGCTCAGGTGTTGGCCGACGGCGGGAATGCGGTCGACGCCATCGTAGCCGCGGCCCTGGCCTGCACGGTGGCCGCACCGCATCAGACGGGCATCGGAGGCTACGGCGCACACGCGATGTTTGCCGTCGAT
>JBQCJB010000867.1:0-4481 GCA_051953155.1 Aureliella sp.
TGCGCATGAAATCGCTCTGGCCTTATGCTTGAGCCGACACGCCCACGCCGGCCGCACCGACGCTCGGCACGGCGATCTCCGATATGATCTCGTCGAGCACGTTTTGCACGCTGATTTTGCGCAAGCGGCTTTCGGGTTTCAAAATCATGCGATGCCCCATCACCGGCAAGGCGACTTTTTTCACATCATCGGGCAGGACGTAATTGCGCCCAAGCACCGCCGCCATGGCTTGGGCGCAGCGCAGCAGGGCTATCGACGCCCGCGGACTACCACCCAGGTCCAGCGCTTCGTGCGTCCGCGAATCCTGGACGATCTGAAGCAGGTACTGCCGCACTTTGGCGTCGACATGCACGTCGCGGACGGCCCGCTGGGCGGCGATCAGTTCCGCGGCGGTGGCCACGGGCTGAAGTTGCTCGATCGGATGTTCGTGCTGCAACATTTCGAGCATCCGCATTTCTTCGTCCATCGAAGGATAGCCGAGCGAAAACTTCATCAGGAAGCGATCCAGTTGCGCCTCGGGTAGCGGAAAGGTCCCTTCGTGATCCACCGGGTTTTGGGTGGCGATGACCAGAAATGGAGGTTCGAGCGTATGCGTCACTCCGTCGACACTGACCCTTCCCTCCGCCATCGCCTCCAACAGCGCGGCTTGCGTGCGGGGAGTGGTGCGATTGATTTCGTCGGCCAGGAGGATTTGCGTAAAGACAGGGCCGGGACGAAACTCGAACTCGACTGTTTTGGGGTTAAAGACGGCGGCCCCGGTAATGTCGCTCGGCAACAAATCCGGAGTGCACTGGATGCGTTTGAACGAGCAGCCGAGGCTGAGCGCCAGGGCCCGCGCCAGCATCGTCTTGGCAACCCCAGGCACATCCTCCAAAAGAATGTGCCCACCGGAAAACCAAGATACCAACGACAAGATCAATTGCTTTCGCTTGCCGACGATGGCCTTTTCGACGTTGGCGATCAAGCGTTTCGACAATTCGTTGACGGCGGTCAAAGCGAAGTTTCCGTAGAAGGAAGCCTTAAAAAGTAAACCTCTTACGCCAACGAGCTGATTGCCTGGACCGGCCAGCGACCAAAGCGACTAGCGCTGGAAAATGGGCAGTACGGTTCGAGGCATATTCAGAATCAGACAAGCCATGGCGGTCCCATATTCGGACCCGTACATATCGGGCCAGCCGCGCTCGGTCCTCAGCTGGAGTATGGCTCGGCGCAATCGCAGGTACCATTGTTTCCATTGGTCGCCGCCGCGATGCCAGAAGGCTTGTACCGAGTAGTAATGCGCATAGTAATAAAACGTATCGCGTTGCAGGGTCGAGGATGCATAATTTTCTTGCAGGTATTTTATAGCGGCATCGATTTCGGATGATTCATAGATGCCCGCGTTGTACAGGGCGACGACGGCTGCAGCCGTCAGTGGAAAACGGCTTGCGCCGCCGGTCTGCTGGTACATGAAGCCGCCGTCAGGGTTTTGGCTGCGCCGAATATAATCGACTGCGCGGTCGATCGTCTCCTTAGCCACACCGACCCCTGCGTTGCGCGCGGCCCGCAGGGCCATGACCTGGCAAACCGTGACCGATAGATCCGCGTCGGTCGGCCGCGGATCGTACCGCCAGCCTCCCTGTCCATTTTGTGATCGCACGATTAAATCGACGGCAGCCGACAACCGCGGGCGGACGTCGAGCATCGGATCCGTTCCGTGCAACTCTGCCAGAAAAAGCGTGCCGAATCCGTGCTCAGACATCGGCCCGTGAGTTGTCGCGCCGGCCACGGTCAAAAAGCCGCTGTCCTGCGAGGCGGCCAGCACGTATTTGGCGACTTTGCGCAAGGCTTGGCCCGCTCTCCCGAGGCCAGAGCGAACACCGCGACTGAGGAGGGCCAATCCAACCAAGGAGCAGATGCCAACATTGCGACCATGGTCGGGATTGAGGAAGCTGCCATCCTCGGCCTGATTGCTGAGGATGAATTCCAAGCCAGCCCGAATCGCCAGGTCGACCTCTTCGGTATACAGTTCGTCGAAGTCGGCGCGGGGCGGAAGATCCTGGCTCCAACCGAGCAGCGCCGGCGCGCCGCCAAGGGCCAGCAGGCCACCGCCGGCGGCTATCGTACCCGAGCGGAGGAATCCGCGACGCGTCAGCCCGAGAGAAGGCAAGACCATATTCTGATGCTCACTTCGCAAGCGCGCGATAGTAGGCCTCTATTTCTTCGCGGTAAGTGGGCAAGAAGCGCTCGACCATTCGCGATTGCATCTGGTCGCGCACGCGGTCGGGCAGACTTCCCCAAGCACTCTGCTGCAAAGCGCGAGGGTCGCTCAAGTCGACCTGCCCCGCGCGACGCTTGGCCATGCCGGGGGCAGGTGCCGACGGCTGTTCCGATTCGGGCGGACTGGCTGTGTCGGGAGTGGCTGGCTGATCAGAACTCGAAGTGGTCGATTGCGGCTGCTGTGGACCGTCGGCCAGCTCCGGCGATGGCGGCGGAGCTCCGTCGCGCGGCTTGGGTTGCTCGGCAGGCGGCTGACTCGGGGGCTCGCCCGGCGCACGCTCCAAGGGTTGATGTTCCAGGTCGTCGATCAATTGATCCAGCCGCGCCAGTATATCGCGCTGCAGCCCTTCGGTGCGATCGACCGGCTCGCGACCACGCAGCCAATCCGCAGCGGTCAGCATTTCGTGTTCGACCTCGACCAGTGGATGCGTCTGACCGGGACTGCCAAGGTCCTCTCCCATCTCTCCACCGCTGCCGCGTAGCGAGCGACCTGGCACCAGTCCCCGCGACATCTCTGGCGACGCCTGACCGGGAGTTCCATCAGGCTGAGTTATCTTGGGCTGCGGTTGCGTTTGAGCGGGCTTTTTTTTCTCATCCGTAACTGGCTCGCCTGCGTCTGGTCGGTCTTTGGCCAAGGAGCTTTCGGGACGCTGTTCATTGTCGCCAGTGGCTTTGCCCTGCGCGGATTTGGAGGCAGGCGCCGCAGTGTCTGGCTGGGTCAGCAAGTCGAGCAGTCCTTGCGTGAGATCGTTCTGTTCTGCGTCGCCTCGAGACGGTTGCTTCTGTGGCGGGCTGGTCGAGCCTTCGGCTGCCGGCGTTGATGTCGACTGCGCGACTGCCGCGAGCTGCGGAATTCCGCACAGAGCCGCGACGGCCAAGCCCAAGCCAGCTAGCCGCTGCGTCAGTCTGGCTGTGACCGATGCGCGGCCCGGCCAACCGCTCGTGGCATTTCTCTTTGCAAAAATTGTGTGCATGCTGTTCACCGCGCGAGCTGCTCCATCAGCTTTTTCGTTTGCTGGGCGAGGGACTGTTGTTCTTCGGCCAGACGCTGCAGTTCTTTGTCCGCGGCGCTGGAGGGATTCGCTTGGACCCGTTCGGTCCGCTGATGGATATCGGCCTGAAGGGCACGGAGCAGTTTCAAACTGGCCATCGTCGGCTGGCGGCCTGCTTTCGATTCTTCGGACTGTGCATCGTCGCCGTCATTGGATGGTTCCGCCTCTTGCTTGTCCAGATCGCGCTGTTCGCGCAGGGCCGTTGCGGCCGCATTGAGTTTGCGGAGCGCGCTCTCGGCGCTTGTTACGGCGTCAGGTTCTAGCCGCTGCCGCTCGAGGGCGGCGACCGCCCGCGTCATGTCCGTCTTGCATTGTTCGAGCAGCCAGGCAAACGTGTCAGTCGCATCGACGCTCGCGGCGACGTCGACCAGCCGCTGGCGAGTGGCAGCTTGTCGGGCCGCGGCCTCACGCAGGGCGTTGTCCCAATCGGCCGGCTGTTTGCCGTCGCTCTTGTGCTGGTCCGTCAACTCGTTGAGACGGTCGACGATCGGCGACTGGTAACGTACCAGTTCGGACATCGCTTTGCCCAGTTCGACCAGGTTCTGCGAGCCCGGAGGTTTGTCGAGCTGCGCGGCCTTTTCCAGCGCTTCAGCGGCCCTGCGCTGGACGTCGATTCCGGACGAAAGCTGACCAGAGCCGAGCAATTCAGCCGCTTCGCGCATCTGCTGACTGACCCGCTGCTCGATCAGGGCCTCGCGGGCGCGAGAGAGCGACTCGAGGGCCGGCTCTTGGGACTCGTCAGAGGCTTTTAGATGTTTGTCGATCGTCGCCGCCAGGTCGTCGACCGACCGTGCCAGGCTTTGCTGGTCGGAGCGCAGGCCGACTTGCTTCGACTGGCTGGCACGCGTCTCAGGGTGCAGCACGCGTTCGACTTGCAATTGCTCGGTCTGGCTGCGCAGTTCGAGCTGCCGTGCGATCAGTTCAGTAAGCTCTTTACGCAGTTCGGCAGTCGTCTCCGCACTGGCCACTGAATCGACCAACTTGCGCAGTTCTTGGACGGCTCGCTGTTGCCGGGCGGCCGCTTTTTCGACTTGCGCGGATGCGGCCGCGATCTGGCTGGTGGGCGCGGCCGGTTGGTCGAGCGCCGATCGGATCAGCCGCTGCGCTTCGTCGAGTTCTTCGATGGCCGGTATGACGGCGCGTTCATTCAGGCGCTCGATCTCCGCGGCC
>JBQCJB010000868.1:0-4592 GCA_051953155.1 Aureliella sp.
CACACCAGGCGGCGGCGCGATGCCGGTCTCGCGCATTTCGTAGCGATACTTCATCGTGAGGCCATCGGCCGAGTAGGCGAACTGCCGGCGCTGGAGCTGCGCGTACGGAAACAAAGCGCAGGAAGTCATTAGCCGCATTGCATCGGGCTTGAAGCGGTGATCGCTGACAACGAGCGTGCCTTCGATTGCAAGCGAGGTTTGCCAAGCCTGGTCTAGTTCTTCGGTGATCTTCCAGCGATTGGAAATAACACCCTTGCCCGACGTGTCCCCAGCGTCGCGCACCAGCGGTACCGAAGACGTTACCGCCGGGTCATCGTCCTTGGCCGTCGTGAACGGCCGGCAAACTTCGATCGTGAACTGCACGCGAATATTCTGCCCGCCGTTGATAGCGACCACGCTAACCGAAATTGGCTTGGGTCCGTTGTTGCAGTCGATGACGCGTTTTTTCTCAATGCGAGTCTTTTGTCCGAGCGGTCCGCTTACGTTACCTTCGGGCAGCAGCTCACCCAAGCGAGCTTTCGCGTCTTTCTTCTGTTGATCCTTGACCGCGTTGTAAATCTTTTGGTCCAGGCCAGTTGCTGCGAGCACAACGCGGTACGATCCGACTTGGGTATAGTCGGCGTAAGGCACGTGATCCGCCGGCGGTCTGTTGCTGGTAACGGCATTGAGCGCGTACCAAAAATCCTTCCGCGGCTTCGAAAGCAGGCTTTGTATTTCCTGTAGGCGATCGACGATCGTTTCACCGGCGATCGGGCGAACGGCAACCGTGGATTTGTTCTGCTGCTCGAACTCCCACATAGCCCGCGTGCCGTCGGTCGTGGGCTGGTTGTCCTCTGGATTCCGAAACAAGCCTATCAGCGTCGAAACTACTGTGATCCGCACCCGGCTATAGAGAACGTCGGTATGCGATTCGTCGTACTCGATCGCCTGGTTCCACTCAAGCGTTTGGCAATCCCGCATCAGGACGCCGTTGTAAAACAAATGGGTCCCACTCATAGCTTCCTCTCTTTGATCCGATGCCGTGCTTCGCGCGACGAGAATTCAGTAGCGTTCCTTGCCTTGTCTTCCGTTTCCTTGTCATTCAGGAACTTCTCAATCAGCGCACCTACAATGTCGACTTGATTGATGCCGCGATAAATCGTGGCGACTAACTCCGTCCGCAGCGTCTGAATCTCCGTCCCGAGCATCGTCCAAGGCCGCGTCAGATCCTCTTTGCCTTGCTCGAGCCGGTTTTGCGCGTCGGCCAGCCGCCGCGTCGATCCGGCCATCGCCTGCGAAGCGCTGATCGCTCGGAAGACTCGTTGGCTCTCGAGCTGCGTAAACGAATTGGCGATGTCGCCGTTGTACTGCCCGAGCTGCCTCTGTCCGTCGAGCATCTTTTGCGTGCGGTCCTGCATCTGCTGCATCCAGTCGATAACCGGCTTGAGCGCCTTTTGCCAAACCTGGTTTCCGATCGCCGCCAACGCCATCCCGCCGGCGCCGAGCCCGTTTAGAAACCGCTGTATCGCCGCGCTGAACGAATTCAGCCCGCTCGCGCCTTGCTGGGCCGCCGGTCCGATGTTGGCTGCGCCGCCGCCCCCTGCCCCGCCGCCAGTCCCGCCCCCGGGCGGCGCGCCACCCGTGCCACCGCCGCCAGCCCCACCGCCGCCCCCGCCAGGTCCCGGCGCGATCAATTGGAGTGCAGCTTGTGCGGCCGCGTTGACGCCGCTGCCGAACTGAGCTTTCCCGGCTGCCGTGCCTGCCGGCTGCGCGCCCTGCTTTTGCAAGGCCTTCGCTGCGTCGGCGCCGCCGGCCGCGGTTCGAAATCCCTTCGCGCCGTACTTCGCCACCTTGGCCGCGTCGCCAACGATCGGGATCGCGGAGATTGCACGCATGCCGGCATCTTTCAAGTGCTCGGCGGCTCGCTTGGGTTCGGTGAAGGCTCGAGTAAGCGATACGCCGGCGTTGGCCAGGTCGGTTACTCCGGTCTGGTCGACCACGCCCACCGCGTCGGCGATCATTTGGGCTTTGTCCAGCGTTGTGGTAAACGTACCGCTATCGGCATCGTTGGCCGGCTGGTTGAGCATCGCATGGATCGCCTGATTGACGTTGACCGTCGGCGCCGACTCGGACGCCCCACCCAGCGCCGCGATCGCCGGCGAGGGCTCGCGCGGGGTCGCTGCCAGGCCTTCGGGCGATTGCACGTCGCCAGGCCGAACTGTCATGGCGCGGCCCTTCAAAAGAACCTCGTAGGTGCCATCCGGGTTCTTGGCGGTGATTGAGCCGAGCCCGCCGGCATCGCTCGCGTACCGCGGCATGTGCACTTTGTCGCCAGGATTGAACGCCGGCCGGTAGTGCTCGAGCTGCTCGGGACGCCGAGGCCAATAGCCTTCATGCGTTTCAACGCCGATTTTGCCGGTGTCGAGAATCCCCGTAATGACGCCGGCGACCAGGTCGCCAGCCTTCCCGGGTGCCGTCACGCTATCGCCGATCTTGAATTCCGACTGGCCGAGATTCTTGATCGGCCCGGCGCCTAGCACGGGCTCGCCGCTTTCGACCGGCTTGCCCTTGGGATCGCGAACGGGCTGAAACTGTATGGGCGCCTTGCGATCGCTGGCGACTTTCTCAGGCAGAGCCCATAGAGCCGCCTGGTAGGCCTTGTTGCCCATCTGGTCGCGTTTGGCCCGCAATTGCTCCACTTGCTTGGCCAGCTCGCCAAACTCGCTCTGGCTCATGCCAGGCCCCACAGCTCGAGCGACTTGCAGCAAATCGGATTGCGAGCCGCCGAGCGTCACCGAGCCGCGGTAGTATTCGGCGAACTCGGCACCGTAGGCGCTCCGATCGGAAGCCCCAGCCGTCGCCGGCTTGCGGTACGCTTCGCGCAGCAGGTCGCGCACGTTGTCGAGCGGTGCCCCCCGAGCTATCGCCGCTTCGACCATGCGGACCGCTTCGCCCTTTTTGTGCCCGAGGGCCAGTAGGGCGTCGATCGCGTCGCGTTTCTGTTGCGTGTCGCTCATGGCTTAGCTGTCCAGGTCGTGATAGAGTTGGGCCAGGTCTTCGGTATCGGCCATGCCCTCGTACCACCAATCGGGCATCTTGCTGCCGAACATAGGCGCGATCACCGCTTTCGCGCCGTCGCGGATCGCTTCGCCCTGCTTTACGCGGGCGCGTCTACGTTGGAGCCAGAGGGCGACGAATCGTTCGTAGTCGACTCGCTGCAAGCGATGGGCATCGACTCCGTAGAGGGCGCAGACGTCGGCGAAACCCTGATGTTTTTTTTTAGCGCTTCGGCGTAGATCGCGAAGGCCTGCAAGAGCCGGTAGCACTCAACTACCGTCAGGCCAGGCTTGCCGGGCTCGCTGAACTCAGGGACGCGAAAGACACTTCGGACAGCTCGAGCAATTATCTGCACCGCTTCCTGGTCGCCTTCGTCGGCGCGCTTCGGGTGAAGATCGAACCGGAACTCCGGGTCCGCCTCGAGAGCCATAATGGCCTCGATAGGGTCGATCGCTCGCGTTCGGTGGCCGTCCGAGTACAAGAACAGCCCGCGGCGCGACTCGGCCCGTAGGGCGTTTCGGCGGTGAATCAGGATCGAAGCAAGAAACACGGCCGTCAGCGTCGAGCCAACGGCGGCAAAGAGAATCAGCAGGGATTGAAGCATGGTTTAGGCGTCCGGTAGGTCTTCGGCGTACACAGAAGCCAAAGACGGTACCGTAACTTTGCGGTCGTGCGAACGTCGACCGTCGGCGTCGGACACTTTTATGTGATACGTCCCGCCAACCACGAATGACGCCAAGTGCACCATTTCCACGTCCGCGATGCCGTTTGCGTCCGTATGGACCACCCGTTCGCCGCGGGCGATCAGTGCGCCGTCGATCGTCTCGTTTGGTTCCTCGATTCCAACGCGCACGACTGCGTTTTCGATCGGCTGCCCAGCCGAATCTTTGACCACGAACCGCACCACGGCCAGGCCGGCGGCCGACGGCGCAGCAATCAGGCTCGCCGAGCCGGTGTAGTCGTTTCCGCTGGGGCCGTACTGCTCGCCGGCCTGCGTCTTTTCTTCGGCCGGGAAAGCCGCGCCGTAGTAGGACGGATAATCGGTTTTCCGGGCCATTAGGGCACCTTGCGGATCTTCTCTTGGATCGTGTCGGCGAAAGCATCATCGAGCGTTCGCTGAGCCGCTTCGCCGGCGGCTAGGGGCGCGTCAGCTCGAGGGATAAACTCGGAGTGGTCGACGAAGAACGATGCGACGTGCGTATCGCTCGAGGCAGGCGAGGCGCCGGCCTGCTCATAGACGCGGTAATCCTTCGTCGGGTCGAGCGAGGGGAACGAAAACTCGCCGCTGGTCCCGTTGGGAATGCCCGCGATCGCGTCGCCTTCCCACGGGGTTTCAACGATCGGCCGCGGCTTCGCGTAGTAGGTGCTGCCTACGTCGCCGTCATGGTAATTAGCCATAGTAGTTGAACTCCGAAAGATCGACCGTTTGCACCTGGTACCCGCCGCCGAGCGTGGTCAGGCCTGCGTTGATTTCATCCAGAAAGGTATGGTACGCCGTTCCTTGCCCGCCCCCGCCCGCCGAAAGGCATGTCAGCAAGACAGCGTCTCCGTTGACG
>JBQCJB010000869.1:0-2455 GCA_051953155.1 Aureliella sp.
CCGGGGCCGGCGGCGCCCGGCCGCCGCTTGGACCGGAACATCAAGTTACTCTACGGCCCGCCGGCGGTCGACGAGCCTACAATAACGGCGGAGTGAAATTCATCAACTGCCGTCGAATGATGGATGGAAATGGTTGAGCGTAGGGACACGGGCGTGACGCGCCATGCGGGTGGCTGGATCGTGCTCTCGGGCGGCTTGCTCTTGACGTGCCTTTGGTCGGCGCCATCGGCTTTCCACCCGCCTGCCGAGGGCCTGCCATCCGAGGCCCAGCCAGCGGGACAACAGTCCGCAATTCCGACGGCTGACCAGCTCGGCCATCCGGCCACGCGATTTCCCAAGCTGAGCATCGACGTCAATCAGGCAGATGCCGCGGAACTGAGCTGTATCGAAGGCATCGGCCCGGCGCTGGCGGCGCGCATCCTCGAGGCCCGCGGCCGCTACGGTCGCTTCACCAGGTTTGATCAGCTGGAAAGCATATCGGGAATCGGTCCTCGGATGGCAGAGCGGTTGAGGGCAGCCATCGAGCCGCTCGAGGAGACGGTCGACGATCCGCACCGACAGTTGCTCGCTCCAACGCACACCGCCGAACTGCCCGAAGGATCGAGCGAGAAACGCACATTGGCCAACACAGACACGCACAGGTAAGCGAACGGTTTATTCATGATTAGCCCCAATACGACCGCAGCTGATTTCCAGCTCGTCAGCAAGTTTGCCCCAGCCGGCGATCAGCCTCGAGCCATCGAGGCGCTGGTGCGCGGACTTAAGAGCGGGGCCAAGCATCAGGTGCTGATGGGAGTGACCGGTTCGGGTAAAACGTTCACGATGGCTAACGTCATCCAACAACTCCAGCGGCCCACCTTAGTGCTCAGCCACAACAAGACCTTGGCTGCGCAGCTCTATTCTGAATTTCGCGATTTCTTTCCGCAGAACGCGGTCCATTATTTCGTCAGTTACTACGACTACTACCAGCCCGAAGCCTACATCCCGCAGCGCGATGTTTACATCGAGAAAGACGCCTCGATCAACGAAGAGATCGACCGCCTGCGGTTGGCCGCCACCAGCGCTGTGGTCAGCCGCCGCGACGTGGTGATCGTGGCTAGCGTTTCGAGCATCTATGGCTTGGGCAGCCCCGAAGACTACCGCAACATGGTCATTCAGCTGCGATTGGGTCAGACGATCAACCGCGACGATGTGCTGCTGCGGCTGATCGACCTGCAATACGAGCGCAACGACATTGCGTTTGAGCGTTCCCGTTTCCGCGTCCGCGGCGATTGTCTCGAGCTGTGGCCGTCGTACGAAGAGTTCGCATATCGCGTGGAGCTGTGGGGGGACGAGATCGAGCAGATTTCGATCATCAATCCGACCACTGGCGAGTCCCTGCAGCGGATGGAGGAACTGACCGTCTATCCGGCCAAGCACTTCGTGACTTCGGAAGATCGAATCGAACGGGCCATCGCGGTCATTCGCGAGGAACTGCGGCAACAGCTGGAAAAATTCCAGGCGCAGGGCAAGCTGCTCGAGGCCCAGCGGCTGAGTGCGCGGACACGATTCGACCTGGAGATGCTGCAAGAGGTTGGCCATTGCCCGGGCATCGAAAACTACTCGCGGCCTCTCTCGGGTAAAGCGCCCGGGGCGACTCCCGATACGCTGTACGATTTCTTTCCGGACGATTTCCTGCTGATGGTCGATGAATCGCACGTGACGGTGCCTCAAGTGCGAGCCATGTACGCCGGCGACCGCAGCCGCAAATTGACGCTCGTCGAGCACGGCTTCCGGTTGCCCAGCGCCTTGGACAATCGGCCACTAAAATTCGAAGAGTGGGAAGCCAAGACGCATCAAGTCATCTTTGTCTCGGCTACGCCGAATGATTACGAGCTGGAAAAGACCGGCGGCGAAGTCGTCGAGCAGATCATTCGCCCGACCGGCTTGCTCGACCCGATCGTCGAAGTCGTGCCCGCTCGCGGCCAGGTCAATCACTTGCTGGAACAAATCCGCAGCCGAACAGCCGCCGGCGAGCGCACGCTGGTGACCGCCTTGACCAAGCGACTGGCCGAGGACCTTTCGGCTTATCTTACCGAGCAAGACGTGCGCTGCCGCTGGCTGCATAGCGAACTGGACGCGTTCGAGCGCGTGGAACTGCTGCACGAGTTGCGACAAGGCGTCTTTGATGCCTTGATCGGCGTCAACCTGCTGCGCGAAGGTTTGGACTTGCCAGAAGTCTCCCTGGTAGCAGTGCTCGACGCGGACAAGGAGGGCTTCCTGCGAAGCGAGACTTCGTTGATCCAGACGATCGGCCGCGCCGCGCGAAACGTCAACGCGAAAGTCATCTTGTACGCTGACAAAATCACCGACTCGATGAGGGCGGCCATCGAAGAGACCGGTCGCCGCCGGCGATTGCAGGAGGCCTATAACGAGCGGCACGGCATCACGCCGATGACGGTCAAACGCAATATCA
>JBQCJB010000870.1:0-2920 GCA_051953155.1 Aureliella sp.
AAACGTCAAGCCGAAGAGTTGGGGTTGGGAATGCATTATCACTATTCCCCTGCCGATTCCGATCGGTTGATCAACGCGACCAAGTACGTGACGTTGACCCGCAATGCCGACTATCTTTCGGCTGTTTCTGGCGACCGCCCCGAGCGGTACGAGCACGAAGATCCGCCGGTCAACGAAGCCGAGCTCGGCATTGCCAACCCGCCTCTCTGGACCGATCACTACAGCAGCCTCAGCACGATCCAGTGGTGATTCGCTCCGGCCGGAGCGGACCAGATTTTCGCGCGCTTCCCAGGGCCTCCCGCCTCTTTACGACTGGCTGGCCCCGGCTTAGTCTGATGCGGCGTTTTTTCTAAGGCACTGCGCAAGGCGAGGGAATGGCACGAGCGATGGAATCTTCGACGCCGGTAGCGGTGGTGACTGGAGCGGCCTCTGGGATCGGGAGGGCGATTGCCCTGCGACTGGCGGCAGACGGATTCGCGATCTTCGCGCACACCGCCCGCAATGTTCGCGGGCTGCAAGAGACGTGCAGCGATCTCATCGATCAAGGCGCGCAAGTTCGCGCCGCGACGACCGACTACCGGCACACCGATTCTCTCCAACAGCTGGTCGACTGCGCCTTCAACTGGCAGGGGCGGGTCGATGCCTGGATCAATAATGCCGGGGCCGACGTGCTGACGGCTGCCAGTCGCCATCGCACGTTCGAGGAGCGGCTGGCGGAGCTTTGGCAAGTCGACGTCGTCGGGTCCGCTTTGCTAAGCCGTCTGGTCACGGAGCGCTGGCGCCAGTCCGCAGGCGAACATCACGGCACCAGCCGGCCCGTCTTGATCAACACCGGCTGGGACCAGGCGCCTCACGGCATGGAAGGAGACAGCGGACAACTCTTTTGCACGGTCAAGGCAGCGGTGATGGCGTTCACCAAGGCGCTCGCGCAAACAGTCGGCGAAGATGCCAGGATCAACTGCGTCGCGCCTGGCTGGATCAAGACGGCCTGGGGGGCTGGAACGAGCGGCTACTGGGACGAGCGGGCTCGGGGCGAATCGCTCTTGGCTCGCTGGGGACTGCCCGAGGACGTGGCTGGCGCGGTGGCTTGGCTGGTGAGTCCTTCGGCCGCCTTCATCAACGGCCAGGTCGTCGAGGTCAACGGCGGTTGGAAGCGCCAGCGGGAGTCGTCGGCGCGTGCAACGTCAGGCGACAAGGCGTTATAATCGGGGCTTCGCTCACTGGCCATCTTTCGCCGACAGAATGATTCGACAGGACGCTGATGCAGTTTCTCTTCCAGCCGCTGACATGGGGTTTTCTGTTGGTCGGTGTGCCGGTCTTGGTGCACTTGATCAACATGCTGCGGCATCGCAAGCAGAGCTGGGCTGCGATGGACTTTCTGTTGGAAAGCTACCGCAAGCACCGCCGCTGGGTGTTGCTGAAGCAATGGTTGCTGCTAGCCGCCCGCATGCTGGCGATGCTGTTGCTGGTGGCTATGCTCGCCCGCTGGATCAGCGGCGCGCAGAGCCTGAGTTGGTTTGGTGGCCAGGTCACGCATCACTATATACTGCTCGACGACAGCTACTCGATGGGCGAGCAGATCCAAGGCGAAACGGCCTACTCGCGCGGACTCAAAGCGGTCCAATCCCTGATTCGCTCGATCGCCGCCCAGCCCGGTGAGCACCAGTTGACCCTCTTGCGCTGGAGCCGTGCGGAGCTGGCCTCGCGTTCGGAAGAGGATCAAGCCCGCGTCGATGTGGCGGCCGATTTGATCGCGCAGACCGTTCCGCGCGACGCCAGTCGCTTGCTCGATCGCATCGCCGCCTCCGAGCCGACGGCTCTCGAACTATCGCCTGAGCCGGCGGTCGAATTGATCGCTCCGCTCATCTCGTCGGCCGCTGGCGAACAAGTCGAACTAACGTTCGTCACCGATCTGCGGCGCAACGAATGGGGACAGCCGGAATCGCTGAAGTCGCGGCTGGCGCCGCTGGTCCGCGGTACCGCCCATGTGCAGTTCATCGACTGCGCCGACAATACCGACGCCAATCTTTCGGTCGTTTCTCTTCAGCCGGAACAAGAGACTTGGGCGGCAGGCGTTCCGCTGATGGTCAAGTTTCAGGTCCGCAATCAGGGACAGATGGCGGCCCGCAATGTGGTCGTCAAAGTTCGCTCGCTGGTCTATCCCGAAGGGGCGGCCAAGCCGCTCGCCGACGTCGCCTATTCCGGCGAGGCTCTCGAGTCTCCGCCGGTAGTCATCGAAGAGATTCCCCCCGGCGAAACGGTGCTTCGGCAGGTGCAAATGGTTTTCAGCCTGCCTGGACAGCACGTGGTCGAAGCCTCGCTGGCTGAGGATCGCTTGCCGGTCGACAACCGCCGCTGGTGCGTGATCGGCATTCGCCAGTCGCAGCAGATCTTGATCATCGATAGCAGTGCCGATCCGAACGACGCTTTTTACTTGAAGACAGCTCTGCAGCCCGACGGCCGCCAACCGACCGGCATGGCCGTCGAGACGCGCGACGCTGCGTTTCTGCGCGACGTTGCCCCGGAGGCATTGTCGGCTTGGGATGTCATCGTCCTGGTGGAGGTGCCGCGGATGGATCCGCAGGCGATCGCCAATCTCGAACAATACGTTCGCGGGGGCGGGGGATTGGCAATCTTTGTTGGCCCCAGCACCAATCTCGGCGTTATCAACGAGCAGTTCACGCGATCGGGCCAAGGACTGTTTCCGGCACCGGCGACTGAGATTCTCGAAACGGCGGTCGCCGCCGGCAGTACCGAGCCGCAGGTAGCGGCGACCGATCACCCCATCCTGGCGCCACTGAAAAATCTGTCGGCCTCGCCATTCCAGTTGATCGAAATCCGGAAGATGTTAGGCATCGATGCATCCGAAATGCAAGGCAAGGTGGAGAGCGTCGCTCTGGGTCCAGACCGCCGCCCGCTT
>JBQCJB010000871.1:0-8514 GCA_051953155.1 Aureliella sp.
GACGCCGGCGCGGCGGTCGCATCGGGCTCGCGGTAAAGTTCCCAACCATTTTCGGTCACCGCAAAGCGATACACCCCTTCGGTAATCGTGTAGTTGGCTTCGCCGAACGAACGGCCGTCATCGGTAATGCCTCGCGAGAAACGAACGTCGTAGCTCCCCTTGGTGCGCAGTTGCTGTTGTTCGCCCGGGTGGATGACCAGGTGCTCGCTACCGTCGATCAGATAGTTGACCTCCCCTTGCAAGTCGGCCGGCAAACGCACGCTGACGCCAGGTCCCGCGTAGGGCAGCCGATTTAGAGGAGCCGCGTTGGCCGCACCGTAGAGAGAGCTGCGCGCGGAAGCGGCGTTGGCGGGAACGCCGCCGAGGCGCGGGGCTGCGACCGGGCCGAGTGGGCCCGGCGGAATGCCGCCATTCGCGCGAGCTGCGCTTGAGCCCGCGGCGGCCGGGTTGACCGCATTGGGAACGGGAGCAGGGTTGGGACGCCCCAGCCGCGGATCGAATCGGCCCCCGAGAATGCCAGCTCGACCACGATCAGCCCCTCGTCGCAGAAGTTGAGCCGTCGCTTCGCTCGGCGGGATCAGCCAGCAAGCCGCGGGCAGTAACAACGCAAACGATCCAATCCGCAGCAAGCGCGAACTCATCGACGAAAAGAACGGTGACAAAGAACACGCTGGCGACGAGAACGCTGACCACATAGGGAATCTCCTGGCAAATATCGATAGTCCGTAACTGAGTATAGGACTGTCGCTTTGCCGGGACAACGCTTGGACACGGTGGTGGATTACGGCGCGGTCGCTTGGAGCATCCCGATTTGCCAGGGTATCTCGCCGTAGGGTTTGCCGGCCCGATCGGTCTCCAGTACGCCTTGAAAGACGAATTGCAGGTGATCGGGATCGATTTCCATGCGCTCGTCGACGCCGCGGCGGACCAATTCGCCGTGGCTGATCGCGTCGGTCCAACGCTTGGCTGGGTGAATCACGTTCAGCATGGATGCAAACGTCGACTGTTTGGTCGCTGCCAGGGGACGCCAGGCCGCATCGAGCCGCTCGGCGGTGTACGCCTTGTAGTAGCGAAAGCCCGCTCCGTGCTGGGCTTCGACGACCGCCAGATACTGGGCCGAGCCGTCCAGGGCGTCGCCGCTGGAAGACTTCGGGGGAGTTGGGCGGTCCGCATCGCGGTGACCGATGCGATATATATGACTGGCCTCGAAGATGTCGTCCTCCAGCACCACGGCCGGCGTCGACCAGCCGAGTGGAAACTGAGCGTGCGAAGTTTCGCAGCGCCACATCCGTCCGTCGTTGGACGTGAAGAAGAGGTGTGCTTTCTCCGAATCGCAGATGACCCAGAAATCGATCCAGCCCTTCAAGTTTTGCGGCTTCGCGTCGAACATCGGCCGCAGTTCGCTCCAGCCCGACGGTTTATCGATCCGCTCGCAGGTGGCGAAGGCCGGGCCGTACTTCTGACCCCACTGGGAATTCGATGCCTGGCAAATGAAATACCAACGCTGGTGTGGCGTGTAATAGAAGACTTGAGGAGCGCAGAAGTATCCGGGGTGCATCGGCAGAACCTGCCACTGGGCATCCTTGGCTAGCGACCACTGGTCGAAGTTGAGCACGACAGTGGCATGCGTGCGCTCTTGGCCGCGGATCGTCGCGAAGAGGTACCAGCGGTCTTGGAAGCGAACGACCGATGGGTCTTTGATCGAATAACAATGGATCCCTGGCACGTCGCGCACTGGGATCAGCGGTTCGGAGCACTGCCACTGGAATCGCGTGCCAGCGGGAAAGATTTTGCTGGCATCTTGCGCGTGCAGGCCATGTGCGACGAACAGACCCACAGCGACCATTAAGACAGTCGAACACAGGCGATTTTTTCTGGGCATGGTGGCATCGTCCTCCGGAAGGGGTCTGGTCGGTGGTTTGCTCGCATTTTAAGCGGAAAGCGCGGACGAGTTGATTGGCGATTCGTTCCCATCGATGGCGGCTTAGTGGGGCAAAAGGCCACGCTGTCGCAGCCTGGGATGGTTGCGACCACCGCAGCCGTGGGGGTAGGAATTTAGCCGCACCGCTGTCCCGCGACGAGGTTTCTGGGTAGACGGGACTACGGGGATTGGAAACAATTAGGCAGCCATAAATCCAGGGCTCGTGACGCTGTTGTCCGAGAGGGTTGGCTATCCGACCGCGAAAGAAGTCATGAACAAGAAACAAAAAGGTAAACGTTCGAGCGTTCGCCACTATCGGCAAACCGCCGGTTCGCTCGTCCAGCCCGCGATGGAAAACGACGTTGCCGAGCTGCTGAGCGGCCGCGCGCCGTCAGAAGCTTCCTCGGTTCTCAAGTGGAACTCGGGCAAGGCGCACGTGGCGCACGCCAACAACGTCAATTGGGCGGCTGCCATTTGGTTGGGGCTGATCCACGTTGGAGCCTTGGCTGCATTTTTGCCGTGGACGTTCTCGTGGTCGGGGCTGGTCCTGGTCTTTGCGCTGCACTGGCTGTGCGGCTGCGTCGGAATCACGCTAGGCTTCCACCGCATGCTGACGCACGGCAGCTTCGCCACGTACCGTTGGACGCGGCAACTGATCGCTTCGGTCGGCTGCCTGGCTGGTGAAGGCCCGCCGATGCTGTGGGTTGCCAACCATCGCTTGCACCACGCTCGCAGCGATCAAGAAGGTGATCCGCACTCGCCCAACGACGGTGGTTGGTGGAGCCACGTTTTCTGGCTGGCCTACAAGGTCGGCGGTAAGGACCCCAAGGAGTTTTACCGCAAGTGGGCACCCGACCTTCAGCGTGAACGCTTCATGCGGACGCTCAACTACGCCTTTGTGCCGTTGAATGTGGCTTTTTCGGCTGTGATTGCGGGCATCGGTTATGCGATCGGCGGTTGGCAGCTGGCTGCATCGTGGCTGGTGTGGGCCGTGTGCGTGCGGATGGTCTTAGTGCTCCATGCGACGTGGTTAGTCAATTCGGCCAGTCACATGTGGGGCTACCGGAATTACGAGACGCGCGACGACAGCCGCAATAACTGGTGGGTCGCCCTGGTGACCTACGGCGAAGGTTGGCACAACAATCACCACGCTCATCCCCGCATGGCCAAGCATGGTCATCGTTGGTGGGAAGTCGATATCACGTTCATGGTGATCCGCCTAATGCAGAGCCTGGGCTTGGCCTGGGACGTTGTCGATTACCGGACCAAGAGCGAAAAGGTCGCTGCCGCCAAGGCGGGTTAGTTCTTTCGAGACCAGCGCGGGCAACGCGCCCACAATTCACGAAACGCCACGGCATACACCGTGGCGTTTTTGTTTGGCCTGCCAATCGCGCAATCGCAATTGCTCTTGCGGGCGATGCGCCAGCGGTTGTACTACGCACGTTTCGCACCCGCTTGCGGTAGTGGCCTTTGCCGAGGGTGGCGAACGTCCGCCGGCCGATCCGTGAACCGCTTACTTCGAAGTGGCTTAGTGAAACGACCAGCACGCAATGCGATGCACGTGTTGGCACTGTGCGCCTGGCTGTGGCTAGCTTGGTGGTCGGTTCCGGCGTGGGCCCAGGAGGCCTCACCGCCGCTTGCACTCACGCCGCCGTCGGTCGCAGTTCCTCCGTTCGATTCCGGACCGTCGTCACAGGCGATCGACGACCCGCTGTTTGGCCTGTCGCCTCCGCCGTTGACGCTGGACGATCCGGCGGACGCCAACTGGTTCTACCCCTGGAATTGGGTCCCGCGCAATGGCTGGGCCAACAGTGCGGAACTGGGGATCAACGGCGCCAGCGGCAATGCCAACTCGTTCAGTTTTCAAGCGGGCACGCGTTTCAAGCGCAAGACGGAAAGTTCGCTGTTCGACTTTCGTATCACCCACAATCGTCAGCAGGCCAACGGAGTCGAGAAGCAGAACAACGCGCTGCTGTACTGCGACCTGGATCGCAACATCGCCCAGACGCGGTGGAGCCACTTCATGAAGAACGGTCTGGAGTACGACCGCTTCAAGGTCTTCGATTTGCGTTACAACTTGAACGTCGGGGTGGCCTATCGATTCATCAAGTCCGACAATTTGAATTTGAAGGGACGATTCGGTTCGGGTACTTCGCGCGAGTTCGGTGGCCCGCAAAATCAGTGGGTCCCGGAAGCGCTCTTTGGTGGCGACTACGAACATCAACTGAACAAGCGGAACAAGTGGATCGCCCGAGCCGACTACTTTCCCGAGTGGGATGCGTTTTCCCACTACCGCATCGTTTCCGACGTATCGTGGGAGATGCTTTGGGACGAGGCGGGAAACCTTTCGTTCAAGATCGGCGCCATCGATCGTTATGACAGCACGCCCAACGGCCGCAAGCCCAACGATTTGACCTATTCGATGTTGCTCTTGTATAAGTTCTGAGCACTTAGCGTTTCGTTTTCATCTTCTCAGTTGGCGCGTTCTCATGCCTCAGGCAGTTTTGCTCGGCGGTCTTTCTCTCGACAGCGAACTGGCAGCGCTAATCGCCGCAGCCCCGCTGCAGAGCATCGGTGCTGGTGCGATCGATCGCGCGACTAGCCAGCGCACCGAAGAGTGGCTGCGAGCGCACGCCGAATGTCCCCAAGCATGCCGCACCGCATTGTGGCTGCTCTCCGGCGACTTGGACCGATCGCACACGCTCAGTCAAGACATCGCGACTCCGGAGGGTTCGTACTGGCACGGCATCATGCATCGCCGCGAAGGGGACTACGGGAACTCGAAGTACTGGATGCGGCGCGTCGGCGATCATCCGGTGATTCGTGAGCTAACCCGACTGTTCCCCGAGTACGAAGATCCTTTTCACTTCATCGACCTCTGCGAACGATCCGCAAGGAAGCAGCAGTCCGAGTGCGAGAAGCTGGCCGAGATGCAATGGGCCGAGTGGCAATTGCTGTTCGCCCATTGCTATGCAGAGCAGTGAATCGCCTAGCGCGCACCGCTTCGGGGGCATCGCCAAGCCACGCAGTTTCTCCCTTGCCGCTTGGTAATTCAATTGGGACGCAATTGGTGCTGCTGCCCCTCACCCCCCAGCCCCCTCTCCCCGAAACGGGGCGAGGGGGAGACTGTAACGGTGAGGGCCGGCGAGGGGGAGACTGGTTTGTTGGAGGAGACCGGTTTGTTGGGGGAGACCGGATTGTTGGAGGGCTATGCGTCGAGAAGCTTTTGCAGTTTCTCGATGTGGCGTGGGATGGCTTCTTTGGGTTCTTCGGCCGCTTCGTACTCGAGAGCGACCCAGCCGCTGTAGCCGGCGTCGCGGAGGATCTTCAGCACGCGTTCCAGGTCGGTGTCTTCACGCTTGCCGTTGGGCGAGATGTCGACCTTCAGTTGGGCGTTGACCGCGTAGGGCGCGATGGCCTCCAGCTCTTGGTACGGGTCGCTCGTCGAGCGGAAGTTGCCGCAGTCGAAGTTGACGCCGAACATGGGCGAGTCGACGCGGCGAACGATCTCCAGCAGTCCTTCGGCTTTGGCCGTCACGCCGCCGTGGTTCTCCAAGGCCATCCAGACCCCTTTCTTCTCCGCGTACTTGGAAACCCTTTGGCAGCCGGCGACGCAGCGATCGATGGTCGTTTCCCAGCTCTGCCCCTGGGGCTGAGTGCCGGCGAAGATGCGGATGGCCGGCGCGCCGAGCAGCGCGTAGCGATCGGTCCAGAGCTGCGTGTGCTCGATGTCCTTTTCGATCTTGGCCGTGTCCAGCTGGCAGAAATCGTTGCGGATCGCGCCGCCGGAAACCGTCACCCCGCGCAGATGGCAATGCCGCTTCAGCTTGAGGATGTAATCGTCGTCGACGTCTTCAGGAAAGTAGTAGCTCGTCAGCTCGGCGCCGGGCAGTCCGAGCTGGAAGCAGTAGTCGACGAAATCGAACAGGTCCATCGACTTCTTGGCCTGTTTGGAGTCGGCCAAGTACTTGCGCATCGAGTAGGCGGCCAGGCTCAAGCGCATCTGGCCGGGCTTGGGGCGCTCGAATGGTTCGATGGCCCAAGCGGGAACCATGGCGCGGCTGCTGGCCAGAGCGGCCAAAGCGGAACAACCGAGGACGAAGTCGCGACGTTTCATGGTGGGAGACCCTTTGAGGTTTCGCGGTCGAGGGCGTATAAGTTTAGAGCGGTGCCAGAACCAAGAGGAATCGAATTTATGTTATCTAAACGAGTCATCCCGTGCCTGGATGTCGATCGCGGCCGGGTTGTAAAAGGGACGAATTTTTTGAACCTCCGCGATGCGGGCGACCCGGTCGAAGTGGCCGCGCGTTACGAGCGCGAGGGGGCCGACGAACTGGTCTTTTTGGACATCACGGCCAGTCATGAACAGCGAGGGATCATGCTGGACGTCGTCCGCCGCACGGCCGAGCAGGTCTTCATGCCGTTGACCGTCGGCGGCGGTATACGCACGCTGGAGGACATCCGGGCCCTGCTCAACGCCGGCTGCGATAAGGTCTCGATCAACAGCGCGGCCTGCCAAGATCCCGAATTTGTCCGCCAGGCGGCCGACCGCTTCGGCAGCCAGTGCATCGTCGTCAATATCGACCCGAAACGCGTCCGCAAGGATGGCCAGGAGTTTTGGGAAGTCCACATCAACGGCGGCCGCAAACCTACGGGGCTGGAGGCCGTCCAGTGGGCTCGCCGCGTGGAAGAGCTCGGGGCAGGAGAGATCGTGCTGACGTCGATGGACCGCGATGGCACCTGCGACGGCTACGATATCGAGATCACGGCCGCCGTCAGTCGAGCGGTCGGCATTCCGGTCGTGGCCAGCGGCGGAGCGGGACGACCGGAGCATTTGGCCGACGCAATCGAGTTCGGTTTGGCCGATGCCGTGCTGGCAGCCAGCATTTTTCACTTCGGACAGTATACAATTGAGCAAGCCAAGCGCATCATGGCAGAACGGGGGATCCCGGTCCGGCTGCAGCCAGCGGTCGACCCCGCCCCGCTAGGGAGCTAGTCAGCCCCGCACTCGTCGAAAGCATGCATTTCTCGTCCTGGGAGACGATTTCAGTTATGGCAACTGCAGAGGCAAACGGCACCAGCACCGATCCCATTTATGACCGCATCGTGGGCAATCTGCTCAAGGAGCGGCAAGAACTCGAAGTCGACAAGATTTTCCGTGCGCTGGTCAAGCTGCAGGGGAGCGACTTGCACATGAAGGTGGGCCAGCCGCCGATCGTCCGCGTGCACGGCGATCTGCGGGCATTGAACCGGCCTGCGATCGAGAACGAGGAGATGGTGCGTTTGCTGGTCCCGATGATGGACGATCGGGCGCGGCGGATCTTCGAGGAAGAGGGAGGCGCCGACTTTGCGTACGTCGTCGAGGTCGACGGTGTCAAATGGCGTTTCCGCGTCAACATGCTCAAGCAACTGGGCAAGATCGGCCTGGTGGCTCGCCGCGTGAACAACTTCATTCCCAAGTTCGAAGGGTTGTTCTTGCCGCCGGCGATGGAGACGCTGTGCCACTTCGACCAGGGCATGGTGTTGTTGGCCGGGGTGACCGGTTCGGGCAAAAGCACGACGATCGGTTCGATGCTCAACTACATCAACTCGATTTACCGCAAGCATATCCTGACGCTGGAGGATCCGATCGAGTTCGTCTACACCGAGGACAAGTGCTTGATCAACCAGCGCGAGATCGGCATGGATGTCAAGGACTTCGAAATCGGAATGAAGCACGCCGTCCGCGAAGACCCCGACATCATTCTGGTCGGTGAGATGCGTGACCAGGAAACGTTTTTGACGGCCATCCACGCGGCCGAAACCGGCCACCTCGTTTTCGGAACGATCCACGCCTCGAGCGCTCCGACGACGATCGGTCGTATTCTCGACTTGTTCCCCGAAGAGATGCACGGTGCGATTCGTAGCGCCATCGCCTTCAACATGAAGGGCATCGTCGCGCAGAAGCTGCTGCGGTCGATCAAACCGGGCGTCGGCCGTGTGCCGACGGTCGAGATCATGACCTTTACGCCGATGATTCAAAAATTGGTGCTCGAAGGCAAGGACTCGAAACTGCCCGACGCCATCCGCATCGGTGCTGCGGAAGGCATGCAGGATTTTACGATGAGCCTGAAGGACCTGATCGACAAGGAACTGATCGATCGTCCGACCGCCTTCGCCGTGGCCCCGAACAAGGACGCGCTCAAGATGGCCCTCAAGGGCATCGAAGTCAGCCAACCCGGTATTATCTAATGCCGCTCTGTTTTTAACGCAGAGAACGCAGAGGAAGAAGCGCAGAGAACGCGGAGGGAAGCCTTTAACCCGCTGCGTCCCTCGCTTACGCGTCGGGTTATAAGAATCACAGTCCACTAAACTGCAATAGAACGCTCAAGCATGGTTTTCAAAAGATCGAAACCCAAGAGTTCCGCCAACGCGTCGAGCACCGGCGAGGTCGTCCTGCCGCCGCTGGAGTTCAAGCCGCCGGTCGGTGACAAGCAACAGCAGCAAGGTCTGCTCTTGGCTTGCCGCCAGATCGAGCAATACCCTCAAGCGGTGATGCTCATCGCCACCGCGCTGCAAAATCGAGCCGATCAGATCCTGATGGACTTTGCAGC
>JBQCJB010000872.1:0-3522 GCA_051953155.1 Aureliella sp.
TCGGGGCGGCATATGCGATCGATGCGCTGTATACGGCGCTGGGACCAGCAAGCGCGGGCTGGTTGATTTGGGCGGTTGTCATCATCGCCGCGGCCAAAACGATGTACTATTTTGCCGAGACGTTGTGGCATTTGATCCAAGCCGCGGCCAGCGATCTGCCTTATCACCGGTTCCTGTTGCTGATGGCCTACAACATGGCCGAGGTGACCCTTTCGTTCGCCGTCGATTTTTATTGCCTGAAGCGGCTGGATGCCGAGAGTTTCTCAGGCATGGCTCCGGAGCTGGCTGGATTCGAGCTGATGTTCGAGTGCTTTTACTTCAGCGTGCTGAACTTTTCCTTTTTCGGCTACGGTGACATTACGCCGGCCCACATCCCGGCCAAGCTTGTGATGCTGCTGGAAGTGATCACCGCGTTCTCGACCGTGATCTTTTTGATTTCGGACTTTGTGAGCATGAAGGAATCGATGCGCGGCGGCAACCGCCGCCGGCCTGGTTGACCTGCACGCGACTGCTACGCGAGTATGTCGGTAGCCACCTGTCCCGCAACGTCGGTCAAGCGGAAGTCGCGACCGGCATAGCGGAAGGTCAGCCGTTCATGATCCAGCCCCAGCAGATGTAGGATCGTCGCATGCAAATCGTTGATGTGCATTTTGTTCTCGACGGCGTAGTATCCGTAATCGTCCGTCGCTCCGTAAGCGAAACCACCTTTGACGCCGCCTCCAGCCATCCACATCGTGAAGCCGTGAGGATTATGGTCGCGGCCGTCGGTTCCCTGCGATGTCGGCGTTCGCCCGAACTCGCCGCCCCAGAGCACGAGCGTGTCCTTGAGCAGACCGCGAGCCTTTAGGTCGGCCAGGAAGCCGGCGATCGGCCGGTCGACTTCGGCGGCGTTCTTCGTGTGACCTTGATAGAGATCGCCGTGCTGGTCCCACTGGACTTCGCTGTCGCTATGCGTGACTTGGACAAAACGCACGCCAGCTTCGAGAAATCGCCGAGCCATTAGGCATTGCCGCCCGAAGTTTTCCGTCACCGGATCGTCGAGGCCGTACAGCTTCTTCGTGGCCGCCGATTCGCTGCTGAGGTCCTGAACGTCGGGCATGGCCGACTGCATGCGATACGCCAGCTCGAACGAGCCGATGCGGCCTTCGAGGGCTTGATCGCGGCCGGCGCGGGCCATGTCGTCTTGGTTCAGCGCGGCCAGCAGATCCAGCTGTTGCCGCTGCTGCTCCGGGCTGATGCGCGAGTTGCGAATATGTTTGACCTTCGCTGCCGCCGCGGCCAGACTCGCATTACCGATCGGCGTCCCTTGGCAGTGAGCCGGCAAGAAGGCCGCGCCCCAGTTGTTGACTCCGCCGTGAGCCAGCGTCGGGCAGATGGTCACGAAGGCTGGCAGGTTTTGGTTTTCGGTACCCAGTCCATAAGTGACCCACGCGCCGAGGCTCGGACGCACGAACTGGTCGCTGCCGGTATGCAGTTTCAGCAGCGCTCCGCCGTGGGCCGGATTGGTGCCGTGGACGCTCCGCAGGATGCACAAATCATCGACGTGCTCGGCCACGTGAGGAAACAGGGCACTGACGGGCAAACCACTCTCGCCGTATTGCTGGAACTTCCAAGGCGACTTCAGCAGATTCCCCTGCGCGGCAAAGACGACCTTGGGCAACTCGAACGGTGGCGGCTTGCCATGATCGCGGTCGAGTAGTGGCTTGGGGTCAAACGTGTCGACGTGCGATGGTCCACCTTTCATGAACAGGAAGACGATGCGCTTGGCTCGCGGTGCAAAATGCGGAGGCTTGGGCGCCAGCGGATTGGCGCCCGAGGCAACGAGAGGTTGCTCCGACCTGGGCCCTGCCGCGGCAGCCCGATCGCCGGCGAAAGCTTCTTCGCCCAGCAGCGTGCTGAGCGCCAGGTAGCCGAAGCCGACGGCTGACGTCTGCAGCAGCCGCCGCCGCGAGGAGCGCGCCAACTCGTCGGGCGACGCGCGATCGCTCTCACATCCCGGGCACGCAGGTCGTAGTGGTCTCATACCTGTCATCTCACCATGAAGAATTCGTTGCTGATCAGCAGACTCTGGCACACGAGCGACCACGCACGTTGCGCATCGACGGTTCCGACGCTCGCGCTGGCGATGCCGTCGGTCCCTACCAAATTGCTCACAAAACGTTGGATTTGCTGGACTTCGAAAGCGGTGCTTGGCCGTCCGAAGACGATCCGCGTCGCCGCATCGATGCGCTCGCGGTCGTCGGAAAAATCGCTCAGCAGCTGACTGGCCAGTCGATCGGCCGAGTCCATGACCAGTTCCGAGTTCATCAGCAGCAGTGCTTGGGGAGCGACCGTGGTCGCATTGCGGCTGCCGGTCGGCATGGTCGGATCGGGGAAGTCGAATTGCTCGAACAGCGTATACACGTTGTTGCGAATGACCGGCAAATAGGCCGCGCGCCGCAAACTGTCGTACTGCGTATGATCGATCGAGGTGTGATCGAAAACGAATTGCCGGTTTCGCAGCGGGACCGTCTTGCCCCCGAGCGTCTGGTCGAGGCGTCCGGTAACGAACAGAATCGAATCGCGGACTTGTTCCGCGTCCAGACGTTGTGGCCGGAAACGCCACAGCCAGCGGTTCTCGGGATCGATCGCGGCGGACGCTTCTGCCTTTGGATGCAGCGTCGCCATCTGGTACGCGCTCGACGAGAGAATCAAGCGCTGCAGCTCTTTGATCGACCAGCCCGATTCTATGAACGTCCGCGCCAGCCAGTCGAGCAATTGTGGATGCGTCGGTCGGT
This sequence comes from Aureliella sp., assembly GCA_051953155.1. Lineage (GTDB taxonomy): Bacteria > Planctomycetota > Planctomycetia > Pirellulales > Pirellulaceae > Aureliella. The sequence continues at coordinate 2,778 of JBQCJB010000872.1, forward strand.
CCCCCAGGACGCCAAAGTTCTCGGTCGAGCCGACCAGACCGACTCCGAAGTGCCAACGCCAAATGCGATTGACCGCGACTCGCGCGGTGAGCGGATGCGTCGTGCTGGCCAGCCACTGAGCCAGTTCAAGGCGGCCGCTTTGATGCCTTGGCCAGATAGGTTCGGCAATCGAGACTTGCATCACTTTAGGAAAGCCCCGCGGAACCGGTGTGCCAAGGTTGCGGTGGCTGCCGCGAATGTGAATCGGCAGGGTGGTCAGGATTTTGCCCTCGGCGATGCTCATCGCTGAAGGAACGTCCGGCGCGAAGCTTTCTTCGATGCGTGCCTCATCGGCCAAGCGGTTGTACTCGGCCAAGGTTTCGGCATCGAATGCGAAACCTGGTTTAGCCGGCACGGTCAACAAACCTGAATTGTCCATCAAGGCGGCATGGGCGGCGACGACCTGCGCGTCTTCGTGCGGTTTAGTCTTGGCATCCTGCTTCTTGGCTTCGGCCCATTGACGAGCGGCTTGGAATAGCGGTTCGTAGTGTGCGGCGATTTCGTCGGCCCGGTCGCTGGCCACCAGTTCGTGCCACTTGCTCAGGAAAGGATCCTCGGCGTGAAACGCCAGATGCCGCCGGGCTTGGTAGAGTATCCGCGGATGCAGATCGTACTCTTGGGCAATGACCGTGACATCGGTCAGCGGCGTATCGAGGTCGAACTTGGATGCTGCGACCAGGTAATCGGTCGCTCGTTGGCGGGCGGC
>JBQCJB010000873.1:0-10513 GCA_051953155.1 Aureliella sp.
GCGCTTACCCCTCTCCGCGGAGTGGGGCGAGGGGGAGACTGACTTGTTGCGTTGGCCCATCTCCCCGAAGCGGGGCGAGGGGGAGACTGATTTGTTCGCGGACGCACTAATGTTCTTGCGTCAAAAGTGCGCCAAAGCAACGCAAAGCTCATAAGCCCAGTTCGACCGTGGGCGAGGTGGTCGAGCCTTGCAGCGTCAGCGTGGGGGATGGGCGGACGGTAAAGTTTCGCCAATCGTTGCCGCGGCCAACAGGAGGAACACCACTGGAGTTCGGCTTCCAAGCGTGCCGATGTATGCCCGTGGGTAGCTTTCAAAAGAAAGCCGCTCGCCATAGCAATGGTTTGCATCTGTGGCTAGACCAGGGAAGGTCAGGCGGTCCTCACCGGTCCAATCGGCCTCCACGCTCTTAACTGCCTCTGGCGTCCAGCCGAGGAGGGGTGCCGTGCCGCGACTCTCGATCATCGTCGCTCATCACACGGAGCAGCGATTGGACGATACTCTTCTCTCCGTACTGGAGAATCGTCCCCGGGATAGCGAAATCATCGTCGCGCACGATGGTTCCTACTCCGACCCGTACCACTTGGAAGATGAAGTCCTGTTCGTCGAAACCGGCGACGGAGCTTCGCGGGCCAGCAAGCTGAACGAAGCCCTGTATGCGACCTGCGCTCCGGTCGTGCATATTCTGGGCGAAGGCATGCTGGTCAGCGATGGTTGGTGTGAAGAGCCCCTCGCCAGATTCCAGCAGCAGCGGCTTGCGGCCGTCGCGCCGCTGATCCAGGGCAGCTCGCCCCGCGGGCCGATCTATGCAGGACTCGACGGGCAAAGACTCTCGCGCCGCGGTCTGCAGGTGTTCCAACGCTCGGGCATCCCGGCCCGCTGCGCCGCGCCCACTTTGGCCGCCGGGTTCTACTCGCGACGTACCTTGCTGGGTCTGGGTGGCTTGCTCGAATCGGTCGACTCCCGCATCGCCGACATCGATCTAGCCTTATGCTTTCAAAACCTCGGCCTCAGCTGCGAAGTAGCCGAAGATAGCGTCGTCATTGGCAAAGACAGCATTGTTCAGTCGCACTACGACGCAGCCATGGCTCGCGATCTGGCCAGTCTACTGGCGGCTCACGGGCAGATTGCCTCGGGACTGGCTGCTGGAGTGAAAGGAGCCGCCGGGCGATTGCTCGGCAGCTTGCTCAACCCGAGCCAGTGGGCGCCAGCGATCGCTTGGGGCATCGGGCTGAGCGCGAATCGGCTGGCCGAACAGGTCAGCCAGCGGCTCGACGCTTGGAGCCGGGCTCAAGCGACGCAGTCGCAGCCGGCAGTGGCCACGCTCAACTTGTTCGGTCGCGAAGCCGCGCCAGTTCGCCGGGCGGCCTAACGTTTCCTTAACCAAGGGGCGCAGCAATTGCATAACTCCATTTGCATGCAGAAGTTGCATACAGATGCTGAAGTTGTGGGCCGATTGCGTACCCTGTGGGAAAGGAAAAATTATGACCCGTCAAGATTTTGAAAGCTGCATCCAAGCGTGTATCGAGTGCGCCCAGGCGTGCGAGCACTGCGCAAATGCCTGCCTCAGCGAGCGTGACGTCGCGCGCATGGCCGAGTGCATTCGGCTGGACCGCGACTGCGCCGAAGCCTGCTGGGGAGCCGCGGCGTTTATGAGCCGCGATTCACAGTTTGCCCAGGAACTGTGCCGCGCTTGCGCCGACATTTGCCAGGCCTGCGGAACCGAGTGCCGCAAGCACAAAATGGATCACTGCCAGAGGTGCGCCGACGCCTGCGAGCGCTGCGCCGAAGAGTGCCGTCAGATGTCCGGCGCGGCCGCTTAGAGAACAACTCTTCTCCATATCCAACTCCGAGCCAACACCCAACAGCCTGGTCGCCGACCGGGCTGTTGGCATTTTGGTGCGCGAGTAGCCACCTGGGCTAGACGGCGCGATAGCGTTTTTAATACGCTCCCGGCGGGCAGCGCCGATGTTCGGCCCCAGCGGCCGACTTTTTTCGCGGCGCCGTCTCCAACAGAATCGTCCTCTCAGACCCAGGGTGCATGCTGTACAGGCTATGGGCGCGCGTCGGTGGAGCATACTAAAGCGACGACCACTCCATGAAGCGTCCAGACGCTCGCTGTGTCGGTTGGCGTTCGTGCTCTGCGCTGCGCTGCCTGTAGCGCTCGCGTTGGCCGCCAGCGTGGCTGAGTATATCCCCAGCTACCAACGTGCGCGCGCCAAGCGCTATCAGGACCAACTGGCCGCCGCTCTGGGTTGTTCGGCGGAAGTCAGCGCCGTGGAACTGCGGGCTCCGAATCAATTCATCCTGCACGGCATCAAACTCTTTCATCCCGAAACGTCCGAGCTGATTGCGCGCATTCAGTCGCTGGATGTCTTCCAAAACCATGCCGGCTATGCACTGCGGCTGATCAAGCCGGAACTGCCTGCGGAACAATTGGCCAGCACCTATCGCTTGCTGCATGAGCAAGTCCTCTGTCGCCCAGTCCAGCGCAATCAAGCCACGGTCGCCTGGTTGGACGAGCTTTCGATCCAAGGCGGCCTGGCGGGTCGGACACAGTTTCGCAACGTGCGACTGGAGATGCGGCGCGTGCCGAGCGAGACGCAAGCCAGCCTCCAATTCGGCTTCGACGGCGTCGGCGGCCAGCCAGCCGTGATCGGCTTTGCGCGGCAGCACACGGCCGTCGAGCCGACGACGCGGCTGCGGCTGGACAGCGGCGGTCAACGACTGCCCGCACATTGGATCGGCATGTTCGCTCCGCAGTTGGCCATCGCCGGCGACGCAGCCACGCTGGCAGGCCAATTCGAACTGGACTATTCCCTTTCAACTTGGACGGTCGCGGGCAGTGGTCGACTGCGCGATGTCGATGCGACCGCCTGGACGCAGCGTCCCATGCTCTCGGGCCTGGCCGACGTCGACGTCAGCGATCTGTCGCTGGGTGATCAAGGGCTGGACCATGTCCGCGGTCAGTTAACGATTCACGAAGGCCGCGTGCATGACGATCTGCTGCAATCGGCAACCTATGTCGGTCTGAATCCCGTGGCGGCCATCGCGCAGAGCCGCGCGACCGCCCATCCGTTCACCGATCTGAAGCTCGATTTCGCGCTCGACTGGCGCGGCTTGGTTCTCAAGGCGGGCTTGCCCGACGGCGCGGTAGCCAGCGATCGGCTCGGGCCGCTGGCGCAGCAGTATTACCGCGATCTGGTGCCGATGGCCAACGTCGTCACCGCCCTGTCGAAAGCGACCGGTCCGAGCAACCAGGATAGCGATCTCATCGAATCGCCGACCGTCCGCCGGTTGGTCCGCTGGTTGCCGAGACCGGTGACGACGATCGCCACCCAGAGCACGAATTTTCAAGCCAGCTCGCTCGAGTAGCCCGCGCGCAGCGCGTTAGTTGACTGCGCAGTCTTGCCGAGAGTCTCTGGCCCGCTCCCAACCGATGCCTGCGCGCGACAGCGCGTTCAAGGACTTAGCCGGCCGGCGAGACGTTCTTGAAAATCCTGCAGTTCGGCAGCGCTTTCGAACAGCTGGACGCGCACGCCTGGCGGCACTTCGTTCAGCTTTTCAATCCGGCGGGCATTCAGCGGTTTGGCGACCAGTTGCCGGATCAGGATGGCGCTGACCTGATCGGGGAATCGGCGCGCGAGGAAGCGGTATATTTCCGGATCGCGCTCGCCGCTATCGCCCACCAATACGAAGTGCCGGTGCGGCAGCTTCTTCATCAGGCCGGCGATGATGGCCGCTTTGCCTTTGCGGTGGCCGGGGCGCCAACGTTTGAACATCTCGTCGCGGATGCGGAAGTACCGCAGGTGCATGCTTCCGTCGGGAAAGCGACTCAGTTGGCAGAGCTCGGCCAGCGGCTGGAAGAGTTGCCATGGGCTGCTCGAGACATAATGGAACGATGCGCCCGCTTCCTGCCATTGGCGATAGACTTCCGCCATGCCGTCGATGGCCGCGAAGGGCCGCAGGAAGGTATTGGCCAGCATCGAATGCCGGCTGGTTACTTCGGTGGCTTTGATCGTGTCGTCGATGTCGCTGACGACGCTGACGCCGCGTGGCGAGATCAGGTGTATCGTTCCTTCGGGCAGCGCTGCGGCCGACTCGACCGGACGCTTGGGGCTGCCCAGGTGCAAGCGGATTTGCAACGGTTCGGCCAGCGACTGCTCGGGTCCCTGCGGAGGCGGCACGAGTCCTTCGGGGATTTTGATGATGCCGAAAAACGCGCCGTTGCGTTTCGATTTCTGCCGCAGGGCAAAGTGCTGGCCGCCAAATTCGATGCGCACGCGTCGGCCGCTGATCGGCTTGGCCGTAAAGCCTTGAATGCGTTGGCGAAAGATCTCGCCGGCCAATTCGTCCTCGGTCGCTTTCAGAGCGCGCTTGAGTCCCTTGAGCAGAATCCGAGTCGAAATCGGGACGCGACTGGCGTCGTAGATGCGCCCCTGGATGATGGCTTTCCACTGACCGCGCCGCGTGTCGAAATAGGCCAGCGAGGGAAAGAGCATCACTCGTTCGTCTGGCTGGCTGCGGCTGCTGGATTCGGACGGCGGAAAGTTCATTGCTGGACAGTGCCTGCAGAGGACACTTCGGGGCGCGGTGAAGACCTATTGGTTGCTCGAACGGTCGGGCTCTTTCTGCTCGGCGGTCGTCGGCGTCGTGTCGCGGCGCAGCTGGGTGAACAGCCACTCCAGCACGGCCGGGTCAGCGTAGGTCTGTGCCCAGCTGTTGTGGCCGACGCCCGGGTACTCGGTGTACTTCGGATGTCCGCCGGCTGCCTTGAGGGCCTCGACCATCTCGCGCGAGCGGCTGACGGGTACCGCTTGATCCTGATCGCCGTGGAAGCACCAGATCGGGACCTGGGCGAAGCGATCGGCAGTCTTCGGGTCGCCGCCGCCACAGATCGGCACGGCCGCTGCAAACAAGCTCGGCCGCCGCGCCAGCGCGTCCCACGTGCCGTAGCCGCCCATCGACAGTCCGGTGATGATAACCCGGTTATCGTTGACGGCCGCATCCTTGATCATTGTGTCGACCAGATCGAACACCAACTGCATGCTCTGGCTGGTCTTGGCTGGCAATTCGCTGTGCGGAGCCGACCAATCGACGTCCGACCACTTCTGACCCTCGGGGCACTGCGGTGCGAGCACATAGCACGGATACTTGTCGCGCCACTTCGCCTTGCAAAATTCGGCCATGCCGTGCTTCAGCTGAGCCACATTGTCCGAGCCGCGTTCGCCAGCACCGTGCAGGAAGATCACCAGCGGATACTTGCGCTCGGCATCATACGGCGCGGGCTTGAGCAAGCGGTACTTCAGCGTCTGGCCATTGCTGCCTACGAACTCGCGTGGTTCGAACAACTTCTCAGGATCTTCCACCGCTGCCTGGTCCTCTGGTTGTGTTGCTGCTTTTTGTGTGGCTGCTTCAGTTGCCTGTTGGGCTCGCGCCGCTCGAGTGGCGATTCCGGCCGGTCCCCCTAGAAACATTAGAGAGAATGCCGCCAACGTCCACTTGGTCGCAATTGCATTTCGCCAAACATTGAGCTCGCGCATGTTTTCGTCTCGGGGGTTCATTCGGTGGGGGACGGTCAGGCAGGTTCACTCGGTACAGGTTCGTCGGCCATTTCGCGGGCATGGTAGCTGGAGCGCACGAACGGGCCACTGGCAACTTTGCTAAAGCCCATTTGCCGGGCCAGTTGGCCCAGTTCGTCGAACTCTTCGGGTGGCACGTAGCGCACGACGGGCAAGTACCGGGGGCCGGGCTGCAGGTACTGGCCAAGGGTCAGGAAATCGCAAGCCACTTGTCGCAGATCGGCCAGGCACTCGAGCACTTCGTCGCGCGTTTCGCCCAGGCCCAGCATCAGTCCGCTCTTGGTCTTGATGGCCGGGTTGAGCTGTTTGACCCGCCGGAGCAACTCCAGCGTCCAGCGATAATCGCTTTTAGGCCCGCGAACTCGACGGTAGAGCCGCGGGACGGTTTCCATATTGTGATTGAAGACTTCCGGCTCGGCGGCGACGACGCGTTCGAGGGCCGGCTTGTGCATGACGAAGTCGGGAGTCAGCACTTCGACCGTCGCGCCGGTCCGCTCGCGCACGGCCAGGATGCACTGGTAAAAATGCTCGGCGCCCCCATCGGGCAGGTCGTCGCGCGTGACCGAGGTGATGACCACATGTTTGAGCCCCAGCCTCGCGGCCGCTTCCGCCACCCGCGCCGGTTCGTCCCCTTCGAGCGCCTCGGGGCGGCCGCGCTCGACCGCACAGAAACCACATGGCCGGGTGCTCACGTTGCCCAGGATCATGAAGGTGGCGGTTTTCTGCGAGTAACACTCCATGCGGTTGGGACACTTGGCGTTATCGCAGACCGTTTCCAGTTTCAATTCGTCCAGCAGCCCGGCGGTGAAATTGCCGAAGTTCCCCTTGGGGAGTTCGCGCTTCAGCCAGGCTGGCAAGCGGCGGCTCGGCACAAAGGCTGCAGGGGTCGCCGCTCCGCAGCCGGTCGCCTCGCCCGAGCCGTCGGGAGTGGCTATCACAGGCAATTCAAAACCCATTGTCTCTTTTGTCCGTTGTCGTCCAGTGCGATCGTCTTGGCTCGGCCCTCGGTTCAGCACCCGGTTCAGCCCTTGGTTCCGCCGTGGTATCGGTGACTGCCCAAACTGTGCTAAAATTCTACCCGTCCCTGACCATTCGTGCCATTGAACACCGCGCTTTAGCCCTGCCGTTTTTGCTTTGAACCAGAAACCCAAGCCAACCAAGAAACAGCCCGCTCGCAGCAGCGCCGCATCGGACAAACCGATTGCGCGGATCATCAGCGAAAATCGCAAGGCTCGTCACAAGTACGAGATCCTCGAATCGCTCGAATGCGGGGTGATGCTCCAGGGGAGCGAGGTGAAAAGCCTCCGCAACGGCAAATGCCAGCTCGACGAGGCTTACGGCCGCGTCAAAGGAGACACCCTCTGGCTGGTCGGCTGCGACATCGCCGAGTATCCCCAAGCCACACTGTGGAACCACGAGCCCAAACGGCCGCGCAAGCTGCTGGTGCACCGCCGCGAGTTTCTCAAGTTCGTCGGCCGCGCCAAGGAAAAGGGGCTGACCCTCGTCCCGCTGAGGATGTTTTTTAACGAGCGCGGAATCGCCAAGTGCGAACTTGCCTTATGCAAGGGACGTAAACTGCATGACAAGCGCGAAAAATTGAAGAAGGCGACCGCACAACGCGACATCCAGCGCGCCTCTCGACGCCAACGTTGATCCGCTCGCTCGCCCATCCGTGCCCGGGCTTCCGTCCTGCCAAACTCGAGAGCACCATGCTGCATTTGAACCAACTCGTCAAGTCGTTTCGTTTGCCCGACGGCAAGGTGCTCAGCGTGCTCGACGTCGAGGATTTCAAGATCGCTCCGCAGGAGCAAGTCGTGCTGATCGGCGAAAGCGGCGGTGGCAAGACGACACTCCTGCACTGCATCGCGGGCATCATGCAACCGACCAGCGGCACGATCACGCTCGACGGCGTCGAACTGACGCGGCTGAGCGAGTCGGGTCGCGACCGCGTGCGCGCATCCAAGCTCGGCTACGTCTTCCAAACCTTCAACCTGCTGCCCGGTTTTACGGCTCTGGAAAACGTGCGGTTGGGGATGACCTTTGGCGAAGGCAAACACGACGTCGAACGGGCCAAGAATCTGCTGTTCCGCGTCGGCCTGGGCGACCGGCTGCATCACCGCCCCAGCCAACTATCGGTCGGCCAGCAACAACGCGTGGCCGTCGCCCGGGCTCTAGCCAACCGCCCGAAACTGCTGCTGGCCGACGAACCGACAGCCAACATCGACCCGCAGAACCAGCAGCGGATCATCGACCTGATCCGCGAAACGTGCCAGGAAGAGAATGTAGCCCTGTTGTTGGTCACGCATTCGATGCAAGTCGCCGATCAGTTTTCACGCGTCCAGCGACTCGAGTCGCTCAATCGAGCATTGCAGACGGTACCGGCCGCAGCCGATTAGGAGTTTTTTCAAGCGATGAGTTTATTCACGATTGCTTGGCGCAACATGCAGCAGCGCGGACTGGCAACGGTCTTGACGATGTTCAGCATGGCGCTCGGAGTCGCCCTGGTGGTGCTGGTGCTGAGCATCGGCTGGCTGATCCAGACTTCGTTCAGCCGCAACAGCAACGTGGGCTACAACCTGATCGTCGGCGCCAAGGGGAGCCCTCTGCAACTGACGCTCAATACGGTCTTCTACTTGAGCCGCCCGATCGAGGTCTTGCCCTACGAAGAGTACTTGGAATTTCTGCCCAAGGACGAACGGGTCGCCGAGATCAAAACGATCGGTGGCAAGATCGCCGAACCCGACCGCGGCGGCATTTATGGCTCGGCCTACATGAAGGGTGGCTTCGCCATTCCCGTCTGCCTGGGCGATTACTACGGACCATTCCGCGTCGTCGGCACCAAGCCCGAGTTCTTTGAAAAACTGCGGTACGGCGAAGGGGGCGACCTGGAGTACGAATTCGCCGAGGGCAGGAACTTCGTCGACTACTCCGAGGAAAACGGCTTCTACGAAGCGGTCATCGGCTCGCACGTGGCCGCGGAAATGAATACCAAGATCGGCGACGAGATCAAGACGACGCACGGCGACCCCGAAGGTGAAGGACACGGACAGGGTTTCAAAGTCGTCGGCATCCTCAAGAGCACCGGCACGCCCAACGACCGCGCCGCCTTCATCAATATCGAAGGCTTTTACTTGATGGAGGGACACGCGCGGGCCATCGAACCGGCCGAGCTGGCCAAACAAGAAAAGTCCACCGTCGAGGCCGACACGACGGCAGCCAAGCCGCAACCACCGCGGTTGCCGCTGGAAAAACGCGACATCACCGCCGTCCTGGTCAAACCGGCCAGCGGCATGTTCGCGATGAACATGGAACGGGCCATCAACAAGAGCCTGCGCGCCCAAGCCGCCTCGCCGATCCGCGAAATCTCGACGATGCTCGACAGCTTCGTCAAACCGATCAACGAAGCCCTGTTGGCTCTGACGGCCATCGTGTGCCTGGTCAGCGCGATCAGCCTGCTAGTCAGCATTTACAACTCGATGAACGAACGCCGCCGCGATATCGCCGTCATGCGAGCCCTGGGCGCTCGTCGCGACGTCGTCATGGCCGTGATTCTGCTCGAGTCGCTCTTGATCGCCTTGTTGGGCGGCGGCATCGGCTGGCTGGCCGGTCATCTGGTCGGCGTGCTGTGCAGCCCAGCGGTCGAGTACCGCACCGGCATTCAGATGGGCTTGCTGACTTCCGTGACACTGCCCGAGCTGATCTTGATTCCCGCGCTGATCGCCTTGGCCACCTTGGCCGGACTGATCCCCGCCCTGGCAGCCTACCGCACCGACGTCTCGCGCAACCTTAGCTGATCCCGCCGGCGATGCAGCCAGCGGCGAAGTGCTGCCGGCTGCTACGCGCAGTCAGCGGTGAAACGCTGCCGGCTGCTAAATAAGTGCTGCCGGCGGCCCGGTGTTAAGTGCTGCGGGCCAAGTCGCGGAGCGATTGCTGCGTGTTGCGAACGATCTCGTCGGCTTCGGCCAAACCGTCTGAAACCGACTTGGCGTAGCGGTTATCGTTTTTCAGATTGCGCGTCTTCAGTTCGCTCCTCAAAGTCTCCAGTTGCTTGACGCACTGGGACAGCACGCCGGTCAGGGCTTCCCGCTGGGCAGTGTCTTTCAACTGCTCGGGCGGGTGAGCGATCAGCGTCTCACAGCCGCTTTTGAGTTCGTCCAAGCGCATCACGAGCACGTCGCGAATCTTGGGTTTCTTGTCGAACCAGTCGTCGAGCGAATCGGCCAGCAGGCCGACATAACGCGAATCGTGCTCGGTCGAAGCCACCACATCCTGGCGCATCACGCCCCAAGGCTTCAAACGCTCCTGAACCCACCACGAACATCCGACGAACAGGCCAATGACGACCATCGCCAAAGCCCCGAGAGCTTGCACGCGCGACCGCGTGCCTTTCAATTCCGACCAACGGCGATGCAAGAAGGGCATCGAGTAGATGACGCCAGTGGAAATCAAACAGGTCGCCGCCAGAAAGTAAATGCCGATGTCGTACGAACCGGTCAACGTCTTGACCTTGCCGACCACCGTGGGTCCCAGAAAACCACCCAGGTTTCCGACCGAATTGATCAGACCGATACTCCCCGCGGCTGCGGCCGCCGTGAGGTACATGTTGGGCAATGCCCAGAAGGCCGGCATGTAGGACTTCATCCCCGTCGCCGCAATCGTAAAACACAGGACCGTCAGCCACAGGTTGCCTTGCGTCAACGTCGCGAAGATCAGCCCCAACGCCCCGATGACGATCGGCGCGATTGCATGCCAGCGGCGTTCGTTGTAATGGTCCGAACTCCAACCAATGAACAACTGGCCGACGATCACGAGCACTGAGGGGATCATTGCCAGCTTGGTCACTGTCGAGGTGCCCAAACCGTACCAATCCTCTAGGATGCTCGGCAAAAAGATCTCCACGCCGTAGTTGCCTGTCACCACGCCGAAATACGCCA
>JBQCJB010000874.1:0-4900 GCA_051953155.1 Aureliella sp.
ACCATCAGCGGCAAAACGCTCGACGGCAAGGACTTCAGTTCCAAGGATTTCGCGGGCGGTCCGGTGATCTTCCACTACTGGGCCAGCTGGTGCGAACCATGCAAAGCCGAGATGCGACATCTTAAGGAATTACAAAACAAATACGCTCGCGAAAAACTTAGAATCGTCGGTATTAATGTGGACTCCGATCCGCAGACCGCTAAAGATTTTCTTAAGCAAAATTCGTATCCGTGGGTGCATATCTACGAACCCGGCGGACTCGACGGCAAACTGGCCGTAGGCCTCGGCGTGTTCAATTTGCCGGTCAACGTCGTCGTCGACAGCCAGTCGAAGGTCGTCAAGAGCGGCATCCACTACAGCGAACTGGACGCGATCATCGAGAAGATGGTCAAGCGTCCCTAAGGCCGCCGTCGGCTGGCTAACTTTCTAAGACCATCGCGCGAGTGCATTCGAGCTGTCCCTCGGATGCACTGGTGCGCTGCGCGTGAACTGTCCCCGCGGGCAAATCGCCCGAGCCAGCGGGGACTCGCACGCGAGCCCTCTTTGGCGTATTCTTGGTCGCGTCGGTTGGCTGCTGGTTTCGAACGGTCGGACCCGGCCCCCGCTCCCCGCCGCTCTCCAAGACAGAAAGCTCGCCATGATCTCGCACCTCTCCCGGTTCCGCCTCTGCGGTCCGCGCATCGTCTGCGTCGCCTTGCTGGCAGTCCTGGCGACCGGCGGCACGAGTGGTGCCGACGAACCCGCGCAGGCGCGGGTCGTATCGGTCGCCAAAATCTGGGACCAGGCACGGCATAACGCATTCACCGATCTGCTCTGGCACGACGGCAAATTCTTCTGCGTGTTTCGCGAAGGCAAAGCCCACGTTTCCCCCGATGGCGCTCTGCGCGTCCTCACCTCGCCCGACGGCAAGGCCTGGCAGTCGGCCGCACTGATCACGTCCGACAAGGCCGACCTGCGCGATGCGAAAATCAATCTGGCTCCCGATGGTCGCCTGATGCTCTGCGGAGCCGGCGCCTTGCACGACCGATCCCAGGCCACTCACCAATCGATGGTTTGGTACTCCGACGATGGTTCCAAGTGGAGCGATGCGATTGACATCGGCGAACCGAACTATTGGATCTGGCGGGTCACCTGGAATGGTCCGACGGCCTATGGAGTCGGTTACGCGACAGGCAAGACCGAGCGGACCACACGCCTGTACCGCAGCACCGACGGCCGTCGTTTCGAGCCGATCGTCGCGCCGCTAACGGTCGATGGACACCCGAACGAATCGACGCTGCTTTTCCCGAATCGCGAGGAAGCTCTGTGCCTGATGCGCCGCGAGCAAGGCGACCGGCTAGCCTGGCTGGGCAGTAGCCGAGCGCCATTTGAAAAGTGGTCGTGGCGGCCACTGAACGCTCAAGTCGGCGGCCCAAACTTTCTCCAGCTCCCCGACGGGCGCTACGTCGTCGCCGGCCGCCGTTACCCGGGCGGTGCGAAAACGCAGCTCTGGTGGCTGGATCCGAAGCATGCGGAGCTGACCGAGATCGTTACGCTGCCTTCGGGTGGGGATACCAGTTATCCAGGCCTGGTGTTCCGCGATAACCTTCTGTCGGTCAGCTATTATTCGTCGCATGAAGGCAAGACCAGCATCTACTTTGCGCAAGTCGAACTGCCGCCGGCCAAAAACAAATGAAAGCGGGCGAGCGATCATGACCGCGACAGATTCTCTCGGCGGCGTGCTGCCGGTTTTTCAGACGCCCTATCTCGACGACGACTCGATCGACTGGACGACGCTGGAGCGCGAGATCGACTGGCTATTGGCCAGCGGAGCCAGCGGCGTCGTCATGGCCATGGTTTCCGAAGTCCTGCGGCTGGACGATGCCGAGCGACGCGAAATGGCGGAAAAGGTCGTCCAGTTCGCGGGCTCCAATGGCAAAGTCATCATCAGTGTCGGTGCTGAGAGCAGCCGCACAGCCGTCGCTAACACCCGCCACGCGGCCCAGTGCGGAGCCGCTGCCGTGATGGCCATTCCTCCGATCTCGATCGCCACGCTCGAATCCGAACTATTCGATTACTACGCGAACATCGTCCACGCCTGCGAATTGCCGGTGATCGTCCAGGATGCCAGCGGCTACGTCGGCCGTCCTATGTCGATCGCGATGCAAGCTCAACTGCTCGACGCGTTCGGAGCCGATCGCATCCGCTTCAAACCCGAGGCCGCACCGATTGGCCAACGCCTGTCGGCGCTGCGCGATGCCACCGAGGGTCGAGCCCGCATCTACGAGGGAACTGGCGGGATTGCTCTGCTGGACAGCTACCGGCGCGGCATCGTCGGGACGATGCCCGGCGCGGACTTGATCCACGGCATCGTCGCTCTTTGGCGAGCCTTGGAGACGGGTCAGGACGAACAGGCCTACGCGCTCTCGCAGACTATCGCCGCGCTCGTATCCATGCAGAACAGTCTCGATGCGTTCCTGGCTGTCGAAAAACATCTGCTGGTGCGGCAAGGTATTTTTCTCAACACTCGCGTCCGCGGCCCCGTTGGTTATCAGCTCGACGACGAAACAAAGCGCGAAGTCGACCGGCTGTTCGATCAATTGGCGCAGGCCTCCGGTCTTCTATAGCCCTGGGGCTTCGGCCGGAGATCTTCGGGGGGTAAAGGCTGAAGATGTCGCGGTGACAGGCTAGAAGCCTGTCCTACTTGGAAGAGTGACAGGCTAAAAGAGTGACAGGCTGGAAGCCTGTCCTACTTATTCGATGCGTTGGCTGGGGTCGACCAGCAGCCAGCTGATGGCTCCGACGAGATAGATGGCGGCGAAACCCAGCAACACCAGGTCCCAATTCTCCGTCCAGTCAAACAGCCAGGCGACGACGATCGGGCAAGCCGCCGCAGCGAGATTGCCGGCCATATTCATGACGCCAAACACCTGCGGCACGTGGCGACCGCCGGCGTCGATAGTCGCCGAAAACGCGCATGGACCGGCCAGCGCCGCGCACAGACTGCCCGCCGTCATCAGCGAAACGGCTAGGGAAGCACTCTCGACGAACCACGCCGACAAGATCAACAAGCCGCAACTGGCCAGGGCGGCTGCGCCGACTCCACTGCGGCTCAATCGCAAGCTGCCGCTGCGTCGCCAGATCCAATCGGTCAGCATCCCGCCCAGCAAACTGCCCACCAAAGTCCCGCTGAAAACGAGGGCTTGCAGATACCCCGACTGACTGACGGAGACGTCGCGGGTCTTCTGCAAGAAGGTCGGAAACCAGCTGGCAAAGAACATATAACCTGCGGCCCGGCAAATCTGCTGGCCGCATAAAAACCAGAGCGCCGGATGCCTTGCGATCTGCCACCACGGCGTGCGTTGCCCAGGTTCATTCACGGCGGCCAGTTGATCGCCGCCGCTGTGAATCAGCCCGCATTCGGCCGCATTGACGCTGGGATCGGCGCGCGGGTCGTCGCGGAAACGCCACCAGAACCATACCGCCCACACGAAGCCCGGGGCGCCGACCAGAATGAAAATCCAGCGCCACCCCAGCACGGGCAACAGGCGAGCCGTCAGCACGCTGGCGGCAATCGCGCCGAACTGCATGCCGATGGCTAGCACGGCGCAGGCGAGCGAGCGGCGGGAAAGGGGCATCCACTTGGCGACCGAGTTGCACGCGGCAGGAAACACGCCGGCTTGAGCCACGCCCATCAGCAGCTGCGCGACGACTAACATGAGCAGACCGGTCGCCGCGCCGAGCATCCACGTTGCGGCCGACCAGCCAATCGCGAATACAGGCAAGGCGAGCCGTGTGCCGCGTCGTCCAGCCCACCAGCCGCTGGGCACCTGCAGCAATGCATAGCTCCAGAAAAACGCCGCCATGAACCAACCCGATTGTTCGAGCGACAAGTCGAGCTGGGTGCGGATCGTGCTTTCGCACACGCTGACAGCCCCGCGAACCAGATAGGTCAACGCCGAGGCTAGAGTCAGCCACACCATCACGCGATAACGCACGCCGGTCGGCGGACAGGCCATGGCGCTGGCCGAGCCCTCGGCGATCGAGCCCCCCAGGTCTCGCGAACGCTCGCCAGCGCCGCTCATAGCAGGCCGGTTGCGGCAACCGGCGGCCACGGCGGCGGAGCAGCCGGTGTGGTGGAGCGCTCCAAGGCGGGCTGGCTGGGAAACCACTCGGCCAATACGGCTGCCAACGCATCAAAGACGCGTTCAAGCGAGCCGCGGTCGAAGGGAGTCTGCCAGACTTGATACAAGTCCTCGTCGTACAGTGGAGCAGGGGGCAGGTAACCGATCGAACCGTTGATCAGATTCATGCAGACCAGCGCGTGCCCCTCCAGCCGCCGACGCAGTTCGCGTTGCAGGCATGAATACGCCTCGCCGCAACAGCCAACGAGAGCGGCATCCCCCAGCCGCCACGCCCAAACGGGTAGCCGATAGGTCGAACCGTCGCCCAGCGCACGGCGGATGTCGCGCTTTCGCCGCAAACGCTCCTCCAAGGCGCGATCGGCGCAGGCCGCGCGATCGCTCTCCAACTCCGCAGCGCTCGGCCAGTCTTTGATAGGCAGCTCGACCGACAACATCCGGACGTCCAGCTCCTTTGAAACTGAAAATGGCTGATGCGACCAGACGGCCAGCGGCGCTCCCGACTCGACTGTCCGCTGGTAAGCGAGCTCGTGGCCCGGCGGCTCCATATCCTCCAGGGTTGCCAGTGCTGCGTAAGCCAGCTGCCGCCCGTGCCGATCGGCCACGCGCGGATCGCCGACGTACTGGTAGCGGGGCGCGAGCTCACCGGATGCGCCTTGCAGGAACAGCGCTGGAGCTCCGGTCTGCCGCTGCAGCGTGTCGCGCATCGCGCCGACAAAATCGGGGGAGATCGCCGTATTGTCCCAAGCCAGCGTCGTGGGGTGGCAAGCATAGTTGAC
>JBQCJB010000875.1:0-4866 GCA_051953155.1 Aureliella sp.
AGCAATGCGATCGCCAACGCCCAGTGGAATTTGACTCGCGAGCAAGCCTTGCTCCGCGAACAGGAACTGCGGATCTCGCACGATCTGAGCACCGCCTCGCGTCAGATCGATCGCGCGTTCATCCTGGTGCAAACAAACTACAACCGGCAGGCCGCCGACCGTTTGCAGACAGAAGTCCTTCGCGATCGGTACCGAGCTGGTTTGACGAACATCGGCTTCTTGCTGGCTGCCCAGCAGCAGTTGGCCACCAGCACCAGCGCTTACTTCCGCTCGCTGGTCGATTACCAACTGGCTCTGCGCGATCTGCATCGCGAGAAGGGCTCGCTGCTCAACTACAGCCAGGTGGGCCTCAGTGAGAGCGAATGGCCGACGCCGGCCTATCACGACGCCTATCTCCGCGGACAGTATTTCGCGCCGGTAGCCAATCCGGAAATGGTCACGCGGCCGGTGCCTGCCTCCAGTGGTCCATTCGATCCTTCAGTGCCCAGGCCGCAGGTGTTGCCCGAAGGCGCGCTGACCGAGCCGCCGGCGATGACCGTACCGGTGCCTCCAGAAGAAGTCGTGCCAGGCGTCGCGCCTCCAGGGGCGCTCGAGAGCGGCCCTGCTGGCGGAGCCCCGATCGGCGGAGCCCCGTTCGACCCAGTCAATCCTGCTGGCCCGGCCAATCCGGGCCGCCCGGCCCCTGGGATTTGAAGTGGCGTACCACCTTTCGAGGGAATCCCTATAATTTGCCTGTTTGTCCCAGGATGTTGCTCGTAGGGAGTCAGCCGTGTCCGTCGCCGCGCCAACCACAGGCCCGAAATCCAGTTCGCCGATCACCGGTTCGATCCGGGTTTACAATACGCTCACGCGTCAAAAGGAAAACTTCGAGACGGTCGAACCAGGTAAGGTCGGCATGTATCTCTGCGGACCGACCGTGTACGCGGAGTCGCACATCGGCCACATGGTCGGTCCAGTCATTTTCGACACGATCAAACGTTACCTGGTCTACTGCGGTTACCAGGTCGTATGGGTCGTCAATATTACAGACGTCGATGACAAGCTGATTGCGTCCAGTCGCAAACGCGGCATCTCAATGTTTCAAGTCGCGACCGAGATGACGGCTGACTATCTGTCGAACTTGCGGGCTCTGGGGGTCAATCAGATCGACCACCTGCCGCGGGCGACGGATAACATGGACGAGATCATCACGTTCATCCAGGAACTGATCGATCGCGGTTTTGCGTACGCCAGCGACGGTGACGTCTTCTTCGACGTGGCTCGCGACGCCCAATACGGCCAGCTGAGCAACCGGACGCTCGATAGCCAACAAGGCGAAGGCGGCGAGGCGGCCTCCAAGAAGCGTTCCTCGGGCGACTTCGCGCTGTGGAAATCGGCCAAAGCGGGCGAGCCAGCCTGGGAGAGCCCGTGGGGGCTCGGACGACCGGGCTGGCATATCGAATGTTCAGCCATGAGCCGCCGCTTGCTCGGCAAGACCTTCGACATTCACGGCGGTGGGCTCGACCTGGTCTTTCCGCATCACGAAAACGAACTGGCGCAAAGCCGCTGCTGTCACGGCCAACCGATGGTCCGCTACTGGATGCACAACGGTCTGATGCGAGCCGGCGCCGCGGGCAAGGTGGGCGGCCGCGCGACGCGCGCCGAAGAACCGGCTGCCAGTGCGACTGCCGAAGCCGATACGTCCAGCAAGATCAGCCGCAGCAAAGGCGCCGGCGGTCTGGCCGATCAGATCGAAAAACTGACCGGCGAGCGGATTCGATTCTTTCTGCTCCGCAGCCATTACCGATCGACGATCGTCTTCGGCGACGAAGGACTGGACGAAGCGGGCCAGGCGCTGACCGCGTTTTATCGGTTGTTCCAGCGGTACCAACGCATATCGGGCAGGCCCTTCTATCCCGAGCTGGTCGACGTCGGTACCGCCGACGAGCGGCTCGACCAGGTCGAATACCCGCAGCGCCGCGCCGAGGGCGACGAGCGTTTGGCCCAAGCCGACCAGTCGCCGCTAATCCAAGCCGTCACGGCCCTGCGGCGTTCGTTCCTCGAGAAGATGGACGACGATTTCAACACCGGGGGCGCGGTCAGCGATCTGTTCGAACTCGCGCGCACCATCAATCGGCACATCGACGAGAACAAACTCGAAGAAGCTGCCCAGCGGACGCCCGCAGCCCTGGAGAGTTTGCGATTGGCGGTATCGGTCCTGCGAGAACTGGGCGCGATCCTCGGCCTGTTCATTCGACCGCCGAAAAAGAGCGGCGACGACGGAAGTGAGAAACTGGTCGACGATCTGATGCAGCTGCTCATCAAGTTGCGAGCCGACGCGCGGGCGTCGAAAAATTTCGCCACCGCCGATGCCATCCGCAACGGCCTGACCGCGCTCAACATCAGTCTGCAGGACCTGAAAGAAGGCACCACCTGGGAGCGCCCGTAGGACAGCCGTCCCGGCTGTCTCTTCCTTCACATTCCGTGGGACAACCCTGCCGGCTGTCCCGCGGACCTCTCACCTTCCGCACCAACCGCTAAAGCTGCGTTAGCGCGCTGTCGATGGCTTGGAGTTCTTCCGGGCTCAGCTGCCAATCGCCGGCGCCGACCAGTTCGTCGACCTGGTCGGGACGTCGAGCTCCGACGATCGCGGCGGTGACCTCCGGGCGGCGCAGCGTCCAAGCGATCGCCAACTGGGCGACCGTGTGGCCACTGCCGGCGGCAATGGCTTTCAGTTGCTCGACCAGTTTCAAATTCGCGCTCAAACGCGGCTGCTGGAATTGCGGATCGTTGCGGCGATGGTCATCGCTGGCCAGTGCGTCGACCCACTGCTGGGTTACCTTGCCGGTCAGCAAGCCCTTCTGCATCGGGCTGTAGACGATAACGCCGATGTGGTGCTGGGCACAGTACGGCAGGATCTCGGCCTCGATGCCGCGAACCAGCATGCTGTACGGCGGTTGCAGCGATGCGACCGGCGCGATGGGCTGGATGCGAGCCAGTTGATCGCGGTTGAAATTGCTGACCCCGCCAAAACGCACCTTGCCGCTTTGGATGAGGGCATTGACCGCTTCCCAGGCTTCCTCGATGTCTTCGTCGGGTTGGGGCCAGTGGATCTGGTACAGATCGATGGTGTCGACTTTCAATCGACGCAGGCTGGCTTCAGCCTCGGCCAGAATGCTTTCGCGTTTGATGCGTGGAAAGAGTTGGCGCTGTTCATCCCAGCAGCGACCGCACTTGGTGGCGATGATCGGCCGCTGCGCCATTTCGCTCAGGGCTCGACCGACCACTTCTTCGCAGTGCCCCAAGCCGTAGGCCGGCGCGGTGTCGATCCAGTTGATGCCCTGGTCGAGCGCCCGATGGATGGCTCGGATCGAATCGCCGTCGTCCTGCGGTCCCCAGCCGAATTTCCAGTTGCCGCCACCGATGGCCCAAGTACCCAAGCCGATGCGCGTCAGTTTCAAGTCGGTATCGCCAAGCTGCTGGATGTGCATTTTTGAAGCTCGTCTGCAAAGTCTTTCACGTGTCAATTAGCCGCGGGAGCGCGCATCGTGCGAAGCCGAGTGCGCTTGGTCGCGTGCTTGCCATTTCTGCATCCTCGCGATACAAGAAGGAAGCTGTACCTTCGCGAGGACCAGCACCAATTTAGCATGACGAGGGCCGATTGATTACTTGTCCAAGCGTTGAAAAGAGCGTCATTCGCACGCACTACAATATTGGGACTCTGTTCTACCGCTTGATGTGGGGACCGCATCTGCATCACGGGCTTTGGAATGGAGACGAGTCACCCCAGCGGGCCGCGCGGCACTTGACCGAAGAGCTCGCGCGGTTGGCTCGCATTCAAAATGCCGAACGCATCGTCGATGTCGGCTGCGGCATGGGCGGGTCGAGTATTTGGTTGGCGCGGCAGCGTGAGTGCACAGTCACTGGCGTGACGATCTCGCCGGTCCAGCGGCGCTGGGCCACCACGTCGAGTTGGCTGAAGGGCACGGCTGGGCGTACGCAGTTCTTGCATGCCGATGCCGAGCAGATCGAGCTAAAACCTGGCTCGCGCGATGTTGTGTGGAGCATCGAGTGCACCGAACATCTTTTCGACAAAGCGGCCTTCTTCGCCAAAGCCCGTTCGTGGCTCGCACCCGGCGGACGGATCGCGATTTGCGCGTGGTTGGCGGGCCATGACCAGCAAGCCGAACAGACGCAGCGGCTGGTCACCGAGGTGTGCGAAGGCTTTTTTTGCCCCTCGCTAGGCACTCAGGCCGATTACGAAAACTGGCTGACCGCTACGGGACTGAAACTGGAGCACAGTCTTTTGTGGACCGATCGCGTCCTGAAGACCTGGGAGATATGTCGAGATCGCGTTCGCCGGAGCGGCGTTCGCAACCTGGCGCGCGTGCTCGGCCGCGACCATGTGCTGTTTCTCGATCGCTTCGACGCGATTCTCGAAGCTTACCGCACTCGAGCCATGGAATACGGCTGCTTCGTAGCGTCGGCTGTTTAGCCAGGGAAAATCTCACATCGTATGAGTCAAGAAAACCAAGGTTGGTCGAGCGGCCGCGCGGCGGGCATTCTCTTTGGCGTGGCCACGCAGGGATTGTTCTTGTGGACCGCGCTGAATTTGTTCTGGTTCCTGCGGGGGCCGCTGCCGCCGGGCGGACGTTTCGCGCCGGTCACCGATTTGCTGCTGGCGGTCTTCTTTGCTTGGCCGCACAGCCTGTTGCTCGTACCGCCGGTGCAGCGCTGGCTCAAGCAGCATATCCACCCCGCCTTCATGGGCTGCATCCACTGTGTGGCGACCTGCACCAGCCTGCTGGTCTTGTTCGCCAGCTGGTCGAGCAGCCAACGCGCGCTGTGGGAATTGCACGGCTGGGCGGAAACCTTCGTGCTGGCAGG
>JBQCJB010000876.1:0-5541 GCA_051953155.1 Aureliella sp.
GCGGCACCCGGCGGTTGCTGCTGGTCAGAGCGACGAACATGTCTTCTTCGCTCTGCCGCACGCCGCTGATCGACACGCGGGGACGCGAGCGGCTGACAACCGCGACGTGGTCCTTCCAGTTGGCCGGCAACTCTTTGAACGTCGTCTCCGAAGGTTTGATCAACCCGAATCCGTCGTTCTCTTCGGTGGCTCGGCGAGAAGCGATCCACATGTTCCCGCCGCACGCATCGACGTGCGTGAGCAGGTCCATGTTCACTTGCTCGCTAATTTTCGCGAGCACGCATCGGCCGATCGCTGCGTGTTCTGTGTGGTTCTTGCAAGGGATGTCATCGAGCAACACATAGAGGTGCAGCCCAAGGCCGCCGGTCGACTTGCGGACCTCGACAAATGGCAGGTTGCTCACGGCATCACGGATCGTGCGAAGCTGGTCATCCGTAATACCGACGCCAGCGGCGTGGCCCACGATTGAGTCGAAGTCAAAGCCGACCCACTTGCTGACCTTACGCCGCCAGTTCCAACCAGTGCAGCCGATCGCGTCGACATGCTCGTTGAGGTTGTAACGGAGCGGGAAGTCTTTCCAGTGGGGCTCGGTCGCTGCGCCCTTCGGAATGCGGAACGAGAACCACTCGACGCTGCCGTTGGTATACGTGTTGGCCTTGCCGTGAACAGGCTGCCCGCCGCGCGGCGAGACATTCACCTGCAGTTCGAGATCAGTGCCGCCTGCGATGATTCGCTCAAGCAGCCCCTTGTTCCCCTCGCGGATCTGTGATCGAAGCCACAGCTCGATGGAACGTGAAGCTAGAAGCATGGGTTACCTCGTGGTTCATTGGTGCGAAATGCGTCCACCAAGTAACCACCGGCCACCACGATAAGTGGCCTAGAAGTTTTCTAGTTGTGGCTAGAAATCGATAACTCGATCACTCGCTCCGGAGTGGAATTAGTCGTCTCTGACTTACTCCTATATGTCGGTTAGTAATTTCTTAGTTGTCGGAGACTTTGATCTTAAAAAGACGGATTGAGTCGTTACTGCGGTAGCCGTGGGCGCAAGTAAGCGGCCGATAATTCGACCACTCGAAAACTCGCGGATTCTTCGAAAATTTCTAGGCTACTTCCGGTGTCGAGCGGTGGTTACTTCATGGAGTACCACCGTGTGAACATTCCGTTAGACCTTATCGCTATGCCGACGTTTTTGCTTCGCGATATCCGCACGGACTCGCCGAAGTACGCCGAACTACTGAGGTCGGTGAAGGAGCACGGCATCCTCAACAGCGTTCTAGTGCGCCCGCGCAAGGGCGGCGGGTATCAGCTGGTTGACGGGGCGTATCGGCTCACAGCCACCCGAGACGCAGGGCTGCCCGATGTACCAGCGATCGTCAAGGACCTGACAGACGAAGAGGTGTTGGCTCTGCAGATCCAGACTAACTCCATTTTCGTCGACACGACCACGATCGAGTACGCGAAGCACTTGCTGCGGGTGCAGCAGGCGTACCCAGGCATCACGATTCCGCGGATGGCACGCCTAGTGTCCAAGTCTGCGTTCTGGGTAAAGCAACAGCTGAGCCTGCTGGATTTGGATGAAAAGATCCAGCCGATGGTCGACCGGGGTGAGGTCTCGCTGATGAATGCGTATCAGCTAGCCAAGCTGCCTCGGCATATGCAGATCCGTCACCTCCCGCAAGCGATCGCGATGGAGAGAGACGAGTTCAGGACGCTCGTCGGCGAGATCGTCAAGCAGCTGATGGTCGACAACAAGCAACGCATTGAAGAAGAACGTCTGGCCGCGAAAAGTGCAGACCCAATCGCCTACATGCGATCTATCAAAGAAGTCAAAGCAGAGCTGAAGACTAGACGCCAAGCAGCACTGCTTCTCACGCGTGAGCGGCCCAAGACAACGCTCGACGCATTCCGCCTCGCGCTGCAGTGGGTCCTTAATCTCGACCCTCGTTCATTGGAAGCTCGCCGGGCGCGCAATGTCCAGAATTCCTTTTCAAAACTGGAAGAAAGCTAGGCCACTTCAAGGATTGAGCGGTGGTTACTGAGTGTCAGCCATGAGCACCTACAAAGCAAAGGAACCACCGCAATGAGGACCTAATCATGTGACCGGCCGGCCACCCCAAGCACGCAATCTGAGCTCTGACGCAAGCACACCTAACCGAGTTTCAACATTTCCGCATCTTTGAGGTTTTGGTTTCCAGATGAGTAACGAACTTTCCGTACCGCAGGTCAGTCTTCCGAGCGCCGTTGTCGCCGATGATGCGGCCTTCAATGACATGGCACGCAGCGGCAACTTCCTCGGTCGGTTGCAGCTCTACACGAAAGGCAAGGCGATCAACCAACGCTTGATCGGCCCCGGCGAGTACGGCATCCCTGAAGGTGACGACAAGATCACCGTCCTCGGCGACAAGGTCGACGTGATCCCGTTGGCACGTCGTCTAAAGGCGCTCGACATGAGCGACAAGGACGACATCGTCACCAACTACGACCCGAACAGCGACACGTTCAAGGACATCATGGCACGCTCGGACCAACCGGACTCCGGCTGCATGTATGGCATCAGTTTCCTGTTCTGGATCCCGGTGATCGCTCGCTTCGTCGAGTATTTCGCTGGCACCAAGACGGCTCGTGGTGAAGCGGGCAAGCTGTACCCGTTCTTGCCTACCGCCGACCACGGTGCTCGCGTCGTGACGATCGGCAGCCGCCTGTGCGAGAAGGGCAACTACTCGTGGCACGCACCGACCGTTGCTGAGACGAGCAATCCACCGGCCGCCCTGCCCACCGCTGAACAGATGGAGAAGGAACTGAAGCGGTTCGTGAACCCGAAGGCAGACGAGAGCGAGAAGGTCAGCCAAGAAGAAGTCGCCGGTCGCCGCAAGCGATAGTCGCTTCTCTGCAGAAAGCTCCACCGAAGCCGCAGGCAGGCATCTCTGTCTGCGGCTTTTCTTTTCTCCCGAGTCAACCATGGCTTTCGCATTCCACCTCATAAGCAAACCCCATGTCGACTTCCACACGTTGCTGAAGGTGGCCTTCGACGGGACCGGGAAGAAGTTGGCCGCGTTCGCTGACGGCTCCAACCGGCCGTTCACGGATGACAAGAAGTTTGCGACGTGCCTGTCGGCCTTGATTGATCAGGATCCCGTGTCACTGCACCCGATGGTCGCGACGCATCTGCACTTCGCCGGCCTGCTCGTGTGCGAAGAGCTCGATCTGATCGATGTGCTCCAGGCCGGTGGCAAGCTGGCTTACCTGGGCACGCCCGCATCCAAAGCTCGCGGAGCAATGATCGCCTTTCTCAGCGGCACCCTCGGCGATTGGAGAGACGCAGTTATCAGCGGTCTCCTTCAGCCAACCACTCAACCCATCTTCGAGACCGTCTACCGGACGTTCATCTCTGCTGGCTACGCCTCTGCGTGGGCTGGCTATCGAGAGGTAGTGCCGATTGGCGGTCAACTCAAACTCGAAGCCAAGCGCTAATGAGCACTGCTGAAATCAACACCATCGAAACTAAGTTCATCGTCGAGACCAAACCCGCCGTATACAAAAAGCTGCCGGTCGTAATGGAGTTCTCCGAGGGTCGCATCGTATTCGTCAAGTCGCCGTTCGCGCTCAAGGACGACATCAAGGCGATGGCCGGCGCGCGGTGGCTCGGCTACGAAGATAAGAACCCTCGCAAGGCATGGTCGGTCAAAGACTGCCCACGCAATCGCTTCCAGATCCGCTGGCTCGAAGGCGAGAACGTGTACGAGTGGTTCGAGCGCCCGCTGATCGAGCACCACTTCGACCGTCCGCTGCTGGCCCACCAGCGGATGATGGCGAACACGCTGCTGACCCGGCACTTCCACATCCTGGCCGCCGAGATGGGCACCGGTAAGACGCTGACTGCGATCGAGACGATGGAGAAGTCCGGGCACAAGCACTGGTTCTGGGTTGGTCCGGTCACGACCCTGCCTGCGATCGAACGCGAATTCCGCAAGTGGAATCTCGACCCGAGCATCAAGGTCGAGATGATGTCTTACGACCGCCTGATCTCGCTGTTCGACACTGGCTTCGAGCTGCCCGGCGGCGTGATCTTCGACGAGTCGAGCAAGCTGAAGACGCCCGGCATCAACCGCACATGCGCCGCGCAGGAATTGGCCGATCGCATGCGTGCTGCAATGGGGCACGACGCCTTCGTGATCCTCATGAGCGGTACGCCGTCTCCGAAGACGCCTTGCGACATCTGGGCCCAGGCTGAGATCGCCTATCCCGGCTTCCTGCGTGAAGGCTCGTACAAAGCGCTCGAGCAACGCCTCGCCGTTCTGCAGAAAGCGGACACCGGCGAGTTCGGCAACCACTACATGACCCGTCTGGGCTGGCTGGATCGTGGCGACCTCTGCAAGAAGTGCTGCCAGACGCTGCACGACGGCCCGCACGACCTAGCGGCCTGTCCAGACCCGATCGAATACCATGCGTTCGAACCGTGCGAGAACGAGGTTGCCAACCTGTTCCAACGGTTGGAAGGTCTGATGACCGTTGTCCACAAGCGCGACTGCTTGGATCTGCCCAAGAAGATCTACAAGCGAGTCTACCTTGAACCGAGCAACAAGCTGCTGCGAGTCGCCAAGACGATTGCCAACACGGCGTCGACCACGGTCACGGGCCTGAACCAATTGCGTCAGCTGTCGGACGGCTTCCTCTACAAAGAGGTCGAAGACGGTAAGCAGTGCTGCCGTGCGTGTGAAGGCAAGGGGACCATCAAGGAATGGTACAACTCCGCCGAGCCCGAGCGCACCTACCAAGCGATCGACATGTTCTCGCCAGAGGTTGTCGCCAGCCTACAGGAACACGAGGTCGAGTGCCCGCAGTGTCAGGGCACGAAAGAAGTACCCCGCATGACGCGCGTGGCTCACGAGGTGTCGTGTCCGAAGGAAGACGCTGTGATCGAGTACCTCGAAAAGAACGAGGTCTACGGACGCATGTGCCTGTTCGCAGGCTTTCAAGGCTCGGTCGACCGTTGCGTCCGGATCTGTCAGGAGAACGGCTGGGACGTGTTCAAGTGCGACGGGCGAGGCTCTCGCATCATCCAGGCCGATGGCACGATCCTGCACAACGTTAAGCCGCTGGACTACTGGGCGGATCTGGAAAACAACGCCAAGGTCTGTTTCGTGGCGAACCCTGAAACGGGAGGATTCGGCCTGACGCTGACGGAGGCGAAGTGCTCGGTCTACTACAGCAACAGCTACAAGCCCGAGTACCGATCGCAGTCCGAAGACCGGACACACCGCACAGGTCAGGATGAAGACGTGATGATCGTCGACCTGATCCACCTGCCCACCGACGAGCGCACGCTCGAAATCCTCAAGGAAAACCACAAGCTGGAGCTGATGGTCCTCGGGGAAATCGTCGGGGATTCTCTGGATAGCTAGGCCACTCGCCGGCACCAGCGGTGGTTACTTAGTGAGCACTGAGTAACCACCGCACCGTCTGAGACCAACCATGCCGAAGACCTTTAACGAGCTGATCATGAGCCATCCCGATTACGACCGCGATGACGACTTCCTCGAC
>JBQCJB010000877.1:0-3352 GCA_051953155.1 Aureliella sp.
GAAACTTGTTTGTCGAATACGGCGGCCAGTTTGCGCATCATCTGCATCAGTTCGGCGTACTGGGCCGGTAAGAGAGCTTGAGGACCGTCGCTCTTGGCGACTTCGGGACAATCGTGAACCTCGATGTGCACGCCATCGGCCCCGGCGGCCAGGCCAGCCAGAGCGCAGGCGGGGATCAGGTCGGGCCGGCCGGTGGCGTGGCTCGGATCGACGATGATCGGCAGGTGGCTGAGTCGCGTGGCCAGCGGTACGGCGGCCACGTCGAACAGGTTACGAGTTGCAGTATCAAAGCCGCGAATGCCGCGCTCGCATAGAACGACTTGCGAATTGCCCTGCGAGAGCACGTACTCGGCGCTCATCAGCAGGTCAGTCACTGACGCGGCCATACCGCGTTTGAGCAAGATCGGCCGCTGCGTTCGGCCGACTTCGGTCAGCAGGACGAAGTTCTGCATGTTGCGGGCGCCGACTTGAATCATGTCGGAGTATTCGGCGACCAGTTCGACGTTCCGCGGGTCGGTCACTTCGGTGACGATCGGCATCTTGGCCTTGCGACCGGCCGCCTGCAGGATTCGCAGCCCTTCCTCTCCCAAGCCTTGAAACGCATAGGGACTGGTGCGGGGTTTGTATGCTCCGCCGCGGAAGATGTTCGCTCCGGCAGCTTTGACCGCCGACGCGATGCGGTCCATACGCTCGGGTTCTTCGACCGAGCACGGACCGGCAATCATCGCCAGGTAGCCCCCGCCGATTTTCACGCCCGAGACGTCGACGATGCTGTCCTGCGGATGAGCGTCGCGGCTGGCCAGTTTGTACGGTGGCAAGACCGGAATGACGTCGGCGACTCCCGGGATCGCTCGCAGCGGCTCTTCCCGTGTCTTGTCTTCATCGCCGATCAAACCGATGATGGTGCGATAAGTTCCGCGGCTGATGTGGGCCGTCAGGCCAAGCGCTTCCACCCGCTGGATGACGTGTTCCAGTTCGGCTTCGGTGGCGCCGTTTCGCAAAATTAGGATCACAAATACCTCGCCCGCCGCGTCGGCCACAGAAAATGTCCGCGTGCCAACGGCGCGGATTTTCTTTCAAAGTCCGAAATTCTATCGACTTAGCCACGTTTCGTCGAGGCGTTTCCAGGGGAGCCGACCGCTGTGAACGATTTGCCCAACGCAGCGGAGCCAGCCCTCCAGCGCGGGCTCGGCCTCTGGCAAGCCACCGCCTTAAATATCGCCAACATGGTTGGAATCGGCCCCTTTATTACGATTCCAGCCTTCCTGGCCGCGATGCACGGTCCGCAAGCGATGGTCGGGTGGGTGATCGCGGCGGTGTTGGTGATGTGCGACGGGCTGGTCTGGAGCGAACTGGGAGCTGCCTTGCCAGGCAGCGGCGGCACCTACCATTTCTTGAAAGTGATCTTCGGCGGCAACCGCTGGGGCCGCGTCCTGCCGTTTCTGTTCATCTGGCAATTCCTCGTCAGCGGCGCTTTGGAGATGGCCTCCGGTTACATCGGCGCGCTCGGCTACCTGGAATATGCCTGGCCGGGCTTGCCCGTGGCCCTGGGCCAGTGGCATTTGCCCGGCGGCACGCGGTGGGTGGCCGCTCTGGCCGTCGCGGGCGTGACCTTGCTCCTGTGCCAACGCGTCGGCAACGTCGGCATCATCGGACTGATCTTTTGCGCAGGCACGTTGGCCACCGTGGTAACGGTCATCGTGTGCGGGCTGACCCACTTCGATCGGCAACTGCTGGCTCTGCCCGACGACGCGTTTCGCCTCGACCGCCAGTTCGCCTTGGGGTTGGGTGGTGCGATGCTGATCGCGATCTACGATTACCTCGGCTACTTCAACGTCTGCCATTTGGGCGACGAGGTTCGCGATCCAGGCCGGACGATTCCGAGAGCCGTCCTGCTGTCGATCGTCATCGTCGCCTCGCTGTACTTGACGATGAACATCTCGATCATCGCCGTCGTGCCCTGGCAGGCGGCGATCCACTCGCAGAATATTGCGGCCGACTTCATGGAGCGACTGTTCGGGCGGCAGGTCGCGGTGGCCTTCACCTGGTTGATTCTCTGGACGGCACTGGCCTGCATGTTCGCCGCCACCTTGGCTTACTCCCGGATTCCGTATGCGGCGGCCAGGGGCGGCGACTTCTTTGCGATCTTCGGTCGCGTGCATCCGCGCGGCCGCTACCCGGTCGTTTCGCTGCTGGCGCTGGGCAGCTTTACCGCCGTTTTCTGTTTCTTCAGCCTGCAAACGGTCATCGAAGCCGCGGTGTGCGTGCGGATCCTGGTCCAATTCGTCGGTCAGATCGTCGGACTGCATCTCCTGCGAACGCGTCGCCCCGAAATCGTGCTGCCGTTTCGCATGTGGTTCTATCCCCTGCCGAGCCTCATCGCGCTGGCCGGTTGGTTGTTCGTCCTGGGCACGGCCCGCTGGGAGGCGATTCGTTTGAGCCTGGTCGTTTTAGTCAGCGGGATCGTCGTCTACGTGCTTTGGCAGGCTGGCCGCGGTCCGGATTCAGCAGCGGTACGCGCGACGGCAGAATCTTAAGATGCCACCGCGGCCGACTCGGGAGTGAACGCGACCGGACGCCACTGCGTCGGCAGGCGGACCGCCTCGCCGCAACAGGCGGCCACGATCGCTGCGGCCAAGGCAGGATCGCCGGCGGCGCACAAACCGACGAAGCTGGTCGTTAGCCGCGGATTGACTTCGATGATCGTCACCGGGGACTCGGGCTCGGGCCCGACGAGAAAGTCGAAGCCGACCCAGCCGCGGGGCTCCGGTCCGAGCGCTCGCGCCGCGCGCTCCAGCAAGTCCTCCAGCCCGGGCAACTGCGCTGCCATGTCGGGCAGGATCAAGCCGCCGCAATAACGCACGCGATCATCGACCACCAAGTGTTGCCTGGCCAAGGGCAGCCAGTGTGGCCGGCCGCGGTCGTCGAAAATGGCAGCCCGGCTGTAACTGGCGCCTGCGATCCACGGCTGGACAATCCAATCCCGGCCAGCGAGCGACCGCCCACCGCGCCGCCGGCGACTCAGCTGGCTCAGCTGTTGGGCGGTGACGCGCTGCATGCGCTCGCAGCCGACGCCACCCCGCTGCTTGAGCACCCAATGCAGTTGCTCAGCGTGCGGCCTCGAAACTTCGCTCGGCAGCGCGGCTGTGGTCTGGCCCAGCCAGCGCTGGTCGACGCGAGCGAACAGACGGGTCGGCGGGTGCGGCAAACCGCTGAGAGCCAGGTGATAAGCAGTGGCCAACTTGTCCGCAGCACGCTCGAGAAAACTCCCCTCGGCATTGCAGGTGCGTATGCCGTGCTTGCGGCACCAGGCCAAGGTTCGCTGCAAGATGCCGTCGCTCTCCGGGGCCAC
>JBQCJB010000878.1:0-2647 GCA_051953155.1 Aureliella sp.
AACGCCTCGCCCCCTGCAAACGCCTCGCCCCACCGAGCTCCGGGCTCAATGCGCGAGCAAGAGAACGCACTCACGCCAGCTGCCGTACATCTCAAACTTCTTGGCAGGTTCTCGCTACTTTTGCGGAGCAAAAGGCGACTATGGGTTACGGTTTGCGAGCCTTGCGCCGCGAACCGCAGGCTTTCGAAACGCTGCAACTGTGGCACGCAGTGCCACAGCCGCCGACAGCCGCGTCGGTTCCGCAGCCGGGTCCGCAACCATGCTCGACCAGATGCGCAAACGGACTGGCGGCGACCGTTTCTTGAAAGATGGCCATCAGCCGCTCCAGCTGCGCATCGGTCTCGGGGCTGGCCTGGTTGAGAAAGTGGAAGTACAGCGTGCGGCCGTCCAGCAGCGGCTCGACCTCCAGCAACTGGTCGCCCGAGCGCGATTGTTCCAGCCACTGCTGGCACGCCTCATGCGACTGCGCCGCTAGTTCGACCAGGTTGTTCCACAGCAACTGGTCCTCGGCCGTCATCCGCCGCAGGATCTGGCCGTCGCTCGGAGCCGTTGACGGCACCGCCCGCCGGAGCGGATTGAGCACGGTGCCGATCTCCAGTCCGCGCGCCGTCCGGCAAACGACCCGCGCGCCACGGCGAAAGTTTTCACCGCTGGAGGTGAAGCGGCCGACCTGCCCGTGGATGCCCACCCGCAGTGCATATTCGCCTGTGGCGAACTCGAACTCTGACTTCAAGCCGTGGCTCGCTGCTAGCGAAATCGAATCTGGCATAAAAAACTTTTCGTTCACCCCTGCCGATATCGGGCATTTTGGACGTCGTAAGCTTGGACTACATTATGGGGCAACCACCCTGGAACCGCCAGACGTTTTCCAATCGCCGTATCGTCGGCTGGCCACCGGCCATACTGAGGAAGGCGCGGCATCGATAAAGGAACTGTAGCGCACGATGATCATTCCCAATCCGGCACTGCTCCCCGATTCGGCTCAGCCCGGCACGCAGCTCGCTTCGAACTGGCACCGCCTGGCCGACGATGTCTTGGCAGGGCACGCCGTCACCAGCGAACAGGCGGAATCGATTCTCAACTCGAGCGACCTGGAATTGCTCGACCTCGTCGCCGCAGCCTATCGCCTGCGTTACCGGGCCTTTGGAAACACGGTGCAGCTCTATTTCCTGGTCAACGCCAAGAGCGGTCTGTGTCCGGAGGATTGCAATTACTGCTCGCAGTCCAAGATCTCCAGCGCACCGATCGAAAAGTACCGGATGCTGACCGCCGAACAACTGCTCGACGGTGCCCGGCTGGCTAAAGAGCGCGACTCGAAGACCTACTGCATCGTCATCAGCGGCCGATCGCCCAGCGAGCGCGAGCTTGCCGCCGTCGAAACCGTGGTGCCGCGCATCAAGGCCGAATACGACCTGAAGATCTGCGCGTGTCTGGGTCTGCTCACACCGGCACATGCCCAACGGCTGAAGGATTGCGGCGTCGACCGCGTCAATCACAACCTCAACACGGGCAAAGAGCACTACGGCGAAATCTGCTCGACGCACACCTACCAGGATCGGCTCGACACGCTGCGCAATGTGCGGGCTGCCGGGTTGGAATTGTGCAGTGGCGGCATCGTCGGCATGGGCGAGCAGCCCAGCGATATCGTGTCGATGGCGATGGAATTGCGCGACTTGGCCGTCGAATCGATTCCGATCAATTTCCTGCATGCCATCGAGGGGACGCCGCTGGGCGCGCGTAGTGAGCTGACACCGCAGCGCTGCTTGCGAACGCTGTGCATGTTCCGCTTCGTCAATCCCAACAGCGAACTCCGCATCGCCGGCGGGCGCGAGAAGCATCTCCGCTCGTTGCAGCCGCTGGGTCTGTACGTTGCCAACAGCGTCTTTGTCGGCGATTACTTGACGACCCGCGGCCAGCCGCCGGAAGAAGACTATCAGATGATTCGCGATCTGGGCTTTGAAGTCACGACCCACGACGACTCGCACTGACACCCGGGCTTAGCCGCCATGCGCATTTGCCGATTCTCGGTTCCCGTACAGAGCGATTCCCCGCTGGCGCCGAGGTGGGGACTGTACGACCAGACGCAAATCGTAGCGGTCGATCGAGCTGTCAGCGCGGCTCTGAGCGGGGCAGAGGATGCCAGCTGGGAAGCGGCCCTGCCACTAGGGTCGCCCGCCTGGTCCGCGCTGCAGCAGTGCGTCGAGCGTCTGCGAGGCAATGACTTCGTCGGCTGCGAGCGTTTGCCGACGGCCGGTGTCCAGTTGCTGCCCCCGGTGGCCAGGCCGCCCAAGCTGCTGCTGCTGGCCGGCAACTACAGCGAGCATGTTCGCGAGCACGGAGAAACGCCGCCGGAGAAGGCCTACACGTTTCCCTACGTGTTTATGAAGCCACCGTCGACCACGCTGATCGGCGGCGGAACTGCGTTCCACCTCCCGGCTTGCTCGCCGGCGAAGATCGACCACGAAGTGGAGTTAGGTGTCGTCATCGGCCGGACGGTTCGCAACGTCGCAGCCAGCCAGGCCCTCGCGGCAGTCTTAGGCTACACGGTCATCAACGACATCTCCGATCGCGGCTTTCGCCCCAACCCGGATCGGCAGCCGCGGCCTCGCGACGGCTTTTTCGATTGGCTGCACGGCAAGTGGCATGA
>JBQCJB010000879.1:0-5416 GCA_051953155.1 Aureliella sp.
AGTTCGATGCACAACTCGACATCGTCGCCAAAGTAGCCTGGATGCCCCTTCATCGGATGCGAGTTGTCGCGGCTATTGAGATGTTCCAGACATAGCGTGATCTGCTTCTCTTCGGCGTAACCTATGACGCGTTTCCAGCTGTCCAGGCAGTTGCGTTTGGCCGCTTCGTCGCGCATGTTCGGCACGCGCATGCCGGTGAAGGTAATGACGCTCGGCGCCCCCGATTGAACCGCTATGTCGATGCTCTCGCGAAGTTTGGCTTCGACGAACGCGTGGTTTTCCGGATCGACCGGTCCCTTGGCAAAACCGTGGCTGCCGACGAGCGAAATCTCTAGCCCCGCCGCTTTAGCGGCCGGATAGTCGGCTGCGTCGATGCCCTCGATGGCGACCAGGCCCAGACGCTTGCCTGCCTTGGCCAGCTCGGCTGCCGGCATCGGCTTGAAGCACCAGCCCATGACCGATTGGCGAATGCGGCCCTTGCGCGGTCCGCCGCCGGGCTGCGTCCGCGGTTCTTTTTCATCGGCTGGGGCAGCTTGGGCGCGGGATTCGAGCGTCCCTAAGGCGGCGCCCACCGCTGTCGCCCCGACTGCCGAAGACAACCACCGACGACGATCGAAACTTCTCTGGTCTTGCATGGAAAGCTACTCGGCGGGGAACAGGGGGAGATCTTGGCCGCGATCCTTCGGTGGTGCAAGGTTGACGTGCTCGAACCCTTTGGGCGTCGCGCAGCGGCCACGCGAGGTGCGAATGATCAGTTCGGACCTCAGCAGGTAAGGCTCAACCTCGTCCACCAGTGTATCGGAGGAAACGTTCATCGTGTGGGCGATGGCTTCGATGCCTGCCGGCCCGCCGCTGAAGACGCGGATCAGCGTCTCGATATAGCGCCGGTCTTGGCGATCGAGTCCAGCCGCGTCGATGCCGGTCATTTTCAAAGCCCGCTTGGCCACCTCGAGCGTCACCTGGCCGTCGGCTTTGCTCAGGGCGAAGTCGCGGACCCACAGCAAGCGATTGTTGGCCACGCGCGGCGTACCGCGACTGCGCCGCGAAATCTCGAGGGCTGCATCTTCGTCGAGCGTGACATTCAGTTTAACTGCGTTGCGATTGAGGATCTCGGTCAGCTCGGCGATCGAGTAAAAACCGAGATGTTCGCGGATCTGGAAACGATCGCGGAGCGGCCCGCTGAGCATTCCGGCCCGCGTCGTCGCTCCGATCAAAGTGAACGGACGCAGTTGCAAGTTCAACGTGCGGGCATTGACCCCTTCGCCCAGCACGATGTCGATGCGAAAGTCTTCCATTGCTGTATAGAGATACTCTTCGACCGCTTTGGGCAGCCGGTGGATCTCGTCGATGAACAGGACCGAGCCGTCCTCGAGATTCGTCAGATAGGGCACGATGTCCTTGGGAGCCTTCAGCGCCGGGCCGCTGGCCATCTGGACGCTCACGCCCATTTCGCGCGGGATGCAGGTCGCAAAGGTCGTCTTGCCCAGCCCCGGTGGGCCATCGAACAGAATGTGCCCCAGCGGTTCGCCGCGCTTGCGGGCGGCGTCGATGGCGATGTGCAGCACTTCCACCACGTCGCTCTGCCCGACCATTTCGGCGATGCGTTTGGGACGCAGAACTACGTCCTGTTCGACCTCGCCGCCTTGCGGCTGCTCAGGCTCGGGCTGAACTAATGACTCTCGTACCACCGGCGATTTCCCCCTGCTTTTGCATTTCCACCAATCTTACCAGCTGTGTGCAGGGGGCGGTAAGTCCAATTGCGGTCAGCGTTTGGCAGCTCGGGCATAAGCCGGCGCCGGTTGCCGCCGCGCGCGGTGGACGGCCAGCCAAAGCACGCTCGCTGCGACTGTCACTACCAGCCACATGGCCAGATGGTCGGGGTGGGTCGCATAGTGAGCCAACGCATGCGGTTGCTCGACTTCAACTGCATGCCCCGGGTGGGCCGAAAGCTGGCCTGCCAATGCGAGAGCAGAAATCAGCGAGAGGATGGCAGGGCGATGCAGCATAATGACCCTCGGATGGATTAGAGAAGACCTCGATCAAATCGACCGGCGGGAGTCAGTTGCCTGCCGCGGTCTCTTTGGCTTTGGCCAATTGCGAACTGACCACTTCGATGGGAATCGGGATGCCCTTGAGGATACCCTCGACGACCATCGCGTTGCGAACGAAGCCCTGAAATTTGGTGAACACGATCCGCCCGCGGCGCAACCGCGTCATCTCGCAGGCAAGTACCAGGCGGTCACCCGGAATCACCGGATCGCGGAAGCGGACATCCTCCAGACCGCCGAAGCCGACCATGGCAGCTCCGAGCAAGTCATACTTCTGCGAAAAGTAGGAGCACATCTGTGCGGCCGCTTCGAGCATCATGACGCCGGGCATCAAGGGCATGTTGGGCATGTGGCCGCGCACCCAGAACTCGTCGCGGGTAACATCCTTGTAGCCGGCGCAGATGTGACGGTCGAGATCCTCGTAGACGATCGCCGTCAGCTGCTCCATTTCAAAGCGCTGGGGATTGTACTTGCGAATCTCCGCTACGTCGGCAATGACATTGTCATAGTCCAACGCCGCAGGATCGATGATGGTCTCACGTACCGCCACAAACTCGACCTTCTGTTGCTTCCCAACCTGAGTGTTGCCGTTAGGTGCGAACCTTCTTGCGCTTGGCCTTGCGAGCCTTAGCATTGGCCGGGCGCGAGCCGTGGTTGGCCTTTTTCAGTTTGTGATGCGGCTTGGTCATCGGATCCTCGAAGTTTGTCGGTTCGATATATACGTTCAAGTTGAAATCGGCAGCGCTCGGATTGGGCTGCCGCGAGCTGACACGCATTGCCTGCGTCGATCCGCCCCGCGGCACAGCGGGCCGGAGCCGAGCACCTAGCGTAGCAGGTGGCTGGCACGGCGCAAAGATGCGAAGTGGGCGAATTTTTGCTGGCCGCAGACGGTGAGCTTCAGCGTAATTTGAGCCCGTTGGTCGATGGCCTCTGGCCGGTTATGATCGTCGGTTTCCAGCCGCTGTCGCCCTCCGGAGCCCTGCTTTCGATGCAATGGTCGGACCTGATCGGTCACGAGCAACAGAAGGAATGGTTTGCGCGAGCCGTGGCGCGGGGCCGTCTGGCCAACACGTTCCTCTTCCTCGGCCCCGACGGCGTCGGCAAGCGGACGTTCGCGCGATTGCTCGCCAAAAGCTTGTTGTGTCGCCGCAGCAATCCAGCCGAGCTCTCGCCGTGCGGCGCATGCGAGGACTGCGCGCAAGTCGACGCGCTGACCCATCCGGATCTAATCGAGGTCACCAAGCCTGCCGATAAAGCAACCTTGCCGCTCGAAGCGATCATCGGTCCGCCGGAAGCCCGCCGCACGGCCGGTTTGTGTCACGACATCAGCCTGCGCCCCTACGGCGGTCGCCGCAAGTTTGCAATTCTGGACGATGCCGACGCGCTAGCGGTTGACGGCGCCAATGCGCTGCTAAAAACGCTGGAAGAGCCGCCGCTCGATTCGGTGCTGATCCTCATTTCGGTCAGCCTCCAAAAGCAGCTCCCCACCATTCGCTCGCGGAGCCAGATCGTGCGCTTCCAGCCGTTGCCGCCGGGCGATCTTGCGCGGCTGATCTTGGAACAGGGTTTGTGCACGACGCCGGAGCGCGCGCATGAGATCGCCATGCAAAGCGATGGCGGTCTAACGATGGCCCGCACGTTGGCCGATGACGAACTGGCAACGTTTCGGACCGGCTTGCTGACCAGCCTGGCGAGGTCGCAGTTGGATTTCATCGGTTTGGCCAAGGCGATCGGTGCCCTCTCGGACGCCGGCGGCAAGGAGTCGATCGTCCGTCGCCCGCGTACGAAGCTGCTTTTAAAAATGACGGCCGATTTTTACCGGGCCGTGGCCCTCCAAGCTCAAGGTGGTCCACCCTCCGGCGACCCCGCTTTGCAGCAGGCGGTCGAAGCACGCCTGGCCGATTGGCCCGGCGGCATCGAGGCAGCCGTCGAATGCTGGAACCGCTGCTTGGAAGCGATCGCGCAGGTCGACCGCAATGCCAACCAGATTACGCTGCTGGAAACCTGGTCGGCCAACCTGGCCGCCAGCACGCGCACATAATGTAGCGATTAGACGTCTCGGATACAGAGATTCAAACTTCGTCCTAGCCGAAGTTGACGCCCGAGTTCCGCTCGACGTCACCGCCTCGCGCGGCAACTTAGTCGGCTGGCGAGCGCGGCTGAAAGATCTTCGCGCTTTCCAGTTCCGAGGAAACGCGGAGTTCCTCTGCGCCGGCAGTGGCCACGACGAGCAGTACGCGCCAGCGATGCGCGTCCGCCAGCGCGCGAGCCTCGTCGGCCGGCAACGTCATCAGCATCGTGGCCAGCCCATCCGCTCGACTGCAGCTGTCCGCAATGACGGTCGCCGACAATACGTCGCTCTGAGCGGGCTGGCCTGTCACAGCGTCGAGCGTATGGCCGACGCGCCGGCCGTCGAGCTCTTGGTAGTTGCGGTAGTTGCCGCTGGTCGCGACCGCGGCGTTTTCCAGCTGGAGCATGCCGAGGGTTTCGCCCCTGCCCTCCTGCGGACGCTCGACGCCGATGCGCCACGCCGAACCGTCGGCACGTTTCCCGCGCGTGACAATCTCGCCAGCGATGTCTACGAAATGGTTGCTCAATCCGAATTGATCGAGCAGAGCCGAGACTCGATCGGCTGCTTTTCCGGCTCCGACCGAGGAGAGATCGACTGCGAGCAACGGATCCGATTTGCGAATCGCCGGTGGCTCGGTGCGCAGCTGCAGTTTGTCGATGCCGACATGCGCCTTGGCCGCGTCGATCGCAGCTGCGTTGGGGCGAGCCTCAATGCGTCCCGCTGGCCCGAAGCCCCAAAGCTGCGTCAATGCGCCGAGAGTCACGTCGAACTTCCCGCGCGACAGCGCCGTCAGCTCCTTCGTCTCGGCGATCAGCTCGACCGTTTCGGGCGCAACGTCAAACCAGTCGGTCGTGCGACTGGCGTTGAAACGCGACAGCTCAGAATCCGGATTCCAGGTCGAGATCTGGCCGTCGAGGGCCCGGAGTTGGGCTTCGATGGCCGACTGTACCTCGACCGGCGAGAGCGGTTGCTCGGCGTCGCGTGGCGGTGTCGCCGCGGACACATAGCGGATGCTGTAGGTCGAGCCCATCGTCCGCCCCTGGAGCGCGACAGTGGGGGCGATCGCAGCCGATTGCTCGGGCGGCCGGCGAGCCGTAGCGCGGATCAGCCAGAAGCCGACGGCGGCTGCCACGGCGAAAGCTAGCCATCCCAACAAATTCCGCATCTGTCCCTCCAATACTGATGGGCCCAGGATCAAGGCCTTCGAGGACCGCTCGATTGTTCCAGATTCCGCGCGAAGGCGAGCGAGCCATTCTACGTTACGAATCCCTTATTCACCGCCAAAGCGAACGCAGCG
>JBQCJB010000880.1:0-3662 GCA_051953155.1 Aureliella sp.
CGCCTGGCTGATCGATTGGATCACGATCGCGTCGCGCAGCGGACCAC
This sequence comes from Aureliella sp., assembly GCA_051953155.1. Lineage (GTDB taxonomy): Bacteria > Planctomycetota > Planctomycetia > Pirellulales > Pirellulaceae > Aureliella. The sequence continues at coordinate 48 of JBQCJB010000880.1, forward strand.
GCAGCCCTTTGCCGAACCATGAAACCGCTCGTCCCAGCAACAGCCAGGGCCAGCCTGCGGCCATGGCGATCAGCACCTGCCCGGCCGGTGTGAGCCCATAGCCGACGAGTACCAGCAGCTTGCGGTGTCCCAGTTTGTCGGCAATGAACCCCGCGACCATCTTCGTGAAACTGGCGACGGTATCGGCGAAACCTTCGATCAGTCCCAGCACTGCCGCGGGAATCCCGAGGATCGCCAGAAATCCCGGCAGGATCACCGTCGTAGTCTCATAGCAGACGTCGCCTAGCGCACTGGTAATGCCCGCGCCGATGACGGTGCGATTCCACCAATGACCCCCGGGCCGATGCTGGCCGGCGTCTCGGTCGAGTTCAGAAACCGACGGGACATTTTCAGGCTTGGTCATTGGCGCGCATGTCGCATGGCGGGCTGGGCCTTTTTCACGGGGCGTCCGGTTCGTTACCGAGTTTGGCTTGGCTCGGGCGGTAAGTGATGACCCGGATCTTTTCCAAAGTGACCAGTCCCTCGTCCATCATTTCATCGAGCTTCGGCAGGAAGCCGGCGATCTTTTCCGGCGTGTCGACGATTTCGACGACCATCGGTAAATCTTCCGACAGCCGCAGCACCTTGGACGTGTGCAGCCGGCTATGGGCTCCAAAGCCGAGCATGCCGCGGAGCACAGTCGCTCCCGCCAAGCCGTCGCGGCGAGCGGCGTCGACGATGGCTTCGACCAGCGGCTTACGACCGTATTTGTCGCGCTCGCCTACGAAGATTCGCAGCAGTTCGGCTTCGCCGGTCAGTTTCATAAATCGCACTCCAGGCTAAAACTGGCGACCGATGGCCATGCCCAGCATGACCGACAAGATTCCCACGATGACATGCCCGCCGACATTGGCCGCCGCGACCGCCCACTGGGCGTCCTCCAGGAGCGCATTGCTCTCGAAGGCAAAGGTGGAAAAGGTTGTGAAGGAGCCCATGAAACCGGTCAGGATGATCGTCCGCGTCTGAGGCGTGATGAGCATCCGCCCGTCGGCCAGTGCCCAGACGATGCCAAACAGCAGGCAGCCCACGACGTTGACCACGAACGTCCCCAGCGGCAACTCGCCACCGTACATCCGTTGCACGAAGCCCGAGGCAGCATAGCGAGCCAAGCAGCCACACCCGCCAGCTAAAAAAAGCCACACCAACTGCATCATCCAAAACTCCGGGCACATTCGACTTGACTACGCTGCGCACGACTCGACAACGCTGTGCACCTCTCAACAAGGCTGGACACGTCCCAACAAGGATGAGCAGAGCTCGATTCCTACTTCGCGCGCAGCCTCCTTTCGCCGAACCGGCCCAAGCGGCCCAAGCCGGCTTGGACTGGGCAGTCTACTCGATCCTGACGGCCGACAGGACTAGCCGCTTGATTTGATCGAGGATTGCGGCGAAGGCGGTTGCTGCCGCAAGCACCGTGGCCAGGATGTGCCACGCTAAAGGGTCCATCAACGTTCCCGAAAGCGCCAGCAGGGTCGTGATCGCGATGTCGGTCATCGATCCGGCCAGGACCCAACCACTGGGCCTGGAACTCCACATGTGTCGCTGCTCTCGCAGCACGTACAGCAGAGCCTGGTTTCCGAAAACGAGAATGACCAACGCCAGCGTCTGTCCCTCCCCCGGGCTCAATCCGTACCAATGTTTTCCGAGAGCCAACAAAGCTGCAGAGAAGCTGAGTTTACACAGGCCCAGCACTACCGCGGCGGCGGTGATGCGGCGCATCCGCCAAACGGCCGGCGCGCGGGCGAAACTCGCACGGTCCGTCGTGAGCGACATGCTGAGAAAGTCGTTGGTCACCATCATCACAATCATCAGCACGGGCGTCAGGATCGCATGTCCGGTCAGGACCAGCCCGACAGCCAAGAAAAGCACGATTTCGATTTTCTTGACGAGCATGTTGAGCGTGTACGCCAACAAACGCTGGAATGCGGTCCGACCCTCGCGTATCGCCGACACGACGCCTGCAAGCCCAGGCTCAGTCAGCACGATGCCGGCCGCTGCCTTAGCCACGTCGGTCGCTGTGGAGACGGCGATGCCGATTTGCGCTTGTCGCAGCGCCGGCGCGTCATTGGTACCGTCGCCGCACATACCGACGACATGGCCGCGGCTTTGCAGGGCTCTAACAATCCGGTGTTTCTCTTCGGGCACGGTGCGAGCGTATACGCCGCATTCGTCCGTGTCCAATCCGTCGGTGGAACGTTCGGGCGAACAAACCACACCCTCGATCCCGACCTTGCGGGCGATGGCGGTGGCCGTCAGGGCCGAATCGCCCGTGACCATCACTGTCCGCACTCCGAAGTCCCGGAGCGTGGCGACGAGCCTCGGCGAATCTTCACGCGGAGAATCGCTGACCGCGATCAGCCCAACCAACTGCAACGCTGCGGCCGGTCCGGCAGCCACTGCGATAACGCGATGCCCACGCTCAGCGAGCTCTGCCACTTGCCGGCGAGCATCGGGGGGCAGTTGAGCAATCTCGGCAATGACGACGAAGGCGCCTTTGATGATGCGGAGCTCGTTTCCCTGGCGGTCGACGACGAAAGCTTCCGCCACCTTCGTCGCCGGATCGAAGGGAATAAAACGAGTTAGCCGCTGCTCGGTGCCGGCCACCTTCGCCGTGGCGGCGGCCGCTCGAATGGCCTCGTCGATCGGGTCCTGGTCGGCTTCGGAACTGGCGAGCGCGGCGAGCGCCAGCACGCGAGCCTCATCGAATCCGGGCATGGCCGAAACCTGGACTACATTCAGTTCGTTGCGCGTCAACGTTCCGGTCTTGTCGGCACACAGAACATCCATCGCAGCTGCCTCATGGGCGGCTGAAAGGCGAGTCAACAGAACGCCCTGCCGCGCCAACCGCTGGGCGCCCAAAGCCGCTGAGAGGGCAAACGTCGCCGGCAAGGCCACCGGGATCGTCGCCAGCAGCATCGTCAGCGCCAGCCGGAACAGCTCTTCAATCGGAAGCGAGACGGCCCAAGCGCCGACGAACAGGAGTACCGCGAAGACGCCGTTGACGAGCCCCAATGTTCGCACCGTTGCGAGGATGGCCGCTTGCTCGGTACTGGCCGAGCGCGACACTCGGACCAGTTCCGCCGCGCGCCCGAAATACGTGCTGCGTCCGGTTGCCTTCACCTCGGCGATCGCTTGACCGCTTCGAACCAGGGAACCCGCATAGACCTGGCTGCCAGCGACCGCTTCCACCGGCACCGATTCGCCGGTGAGCATCGACTGATCGACCGTCACCGCACCGGAGACGACAGCGACATCGGCCGGCACCAGGGCGCCCAGCGCCAGCCTGAGCGTGTCGCCCGGAACGACCTCCGCGGCGGCCAGCCTGACCCATTGACCATCGCGGCGAGCCAGCGCGGTCGGCGACAGCTGTTTCTTCAGCGCAGCCAGGGCGGCCCCTGCGCGACCCTCTTGAACGAAGCCGAGAACTGCGTTGAACAACAGCAGTGCCCCGATGACGGCCGACTCGACATAGGCGCCAATGCCCAGTTGCAGCAGCATGGCCGCCTCGAGCAGCCACGGCACCGGTCCCCATAGTTTGTCGAAGAATCGAAAGAGTGGGTGCGGGCGCTCTTCCGG
>JBQCJB010000881.1:0-6617 GCA_051953155.1 Aureliella sp.
GATCTCGAATTCGCCAACGCCCGGTCGAAGGCAGCTCTGTTCGACCAGTTCCATCAACTTCTGCGTCATCATTCTCTCCGGATCATCTTTATCTCAACTGCCAACCGACACTGCAGACTGAAATCTGTCGCCAGGCAACCAGGTTGTCGGGGCAAATGCCTTATCGTCTTAGGCGGTGCTGGAACCCCATAGTTTGCCGAACAATCCGGGCATTGGCTAGTCCACTTTTCCAAAGCCGACCGGGAATTCTGGGCAAACCCAGGCGTCGAGTGAGAGCCTGCTAGCGAGCCTGGCTGCGGCGAGCACTCTGCTGGGCTCGCCAGGCGGCGATCTCTTGGTGGTTGCCGTTCAGGAGGACGTCGGGGACGGTCAGTCCGCGAAACTCGCGCGGCCGGGTATACTGCGGAAATTCGAGCCAGCCGTCGGACGAAAAAGAGTCCTCTTGGCTGCTGCGCTCGTCCCCTAGCACGCTTGGCACGAGGCGAATCGTGGCATCGATGATCGCCATAGCTGCGACTTCACCGCCGTTGAGGATGAAATCGCCCAGGCTGATTTCGCGCGGCTGCAGCAGGTCGATAATCCGCTGGTCGAATCCCTCGTAACGTCCGCACAGCAAAATCAGGCGGCCACGGCCGGACAGTTCGGTGACCAGCGGCTGGCTCAGCCGCTCTCCCTGGGGCGAGAGCAGGATTAGTTCCCCGGGGTCATCGGCCAGCGGTCGCACTGCCTCGACGCAGTCGACGACCGGTTCGACTTGGATCAGCATGCCGGGACCGCCGCCGTAGGGGCGGTCGTCGACTTTGTGGTGCTTGTTCTTGGACCACTTGCGCAGGTCGTGCAGGTGGACTTCGACCAACTCCTGGGCGATCGCCTTGCTCAACAAGCTTTCGGCCAGATAGCCGGAGAACATGTCGGGGAAGAGCGTGATGACGTCGAAGCGCATGAAGCGATAGGCACCGACCGGGCGATGCGTTTTACTCGGCGGCGGCCGGCGGTTGGGCGGCCGACAGCGGCTGGTTGCGACGCTTGCTCTTGATCGCTTCCAGGGCAGCCTTCTGCTGGTTGAGGTGGGTGCCGTTGGTGCCGTACTTCTTGATCAGCGTCATCGCCGATTCGCTCGGTTGGGCCCCGACGCTCAACCAGTAATCGATGCGATCACCCTTGAGGATGGCTCGCGCATCGGTGTTGGCGACCATCGGATCGTAGTGGCCGAGTTCTTCGATGACCTTGCCATCGCGCGGCTCGCGCACGTCGGTCGCGCACAGGCGATAGAAAGGACGAGCTTTGCGGCCCATTCTCTTGAGACGAATTCGGACGGCCACTGCGGAAACTCCTGCGATCAAATTTGAACGGAACGTTTTTGTCGTATGTCGATCCAACGCGTCGGCTGGCCCATAGCTCGTCAGCCCGTTTTTCAGGCTCGTCAGCTATCTTCAGCGGCAGGCCGCGCGGGTTGCTGGACTCCAAGGGGCACCAGTTTAGCGAACGCGGGCGGCTTTGGCGAGCCGATTTCTCGACCTATTTTTTCTTTCTTTTCAGTTGCCGCAACTGCTTTTCACGCTCGCGCTGCATTTTTTCCCGTTCCTTTGGGGTCAGTCGCTTGCCCGTCGAACCCTTGGTCTTGAGGCCGCCGAAGCTCGGGTCGCTGAGCATGCTCTGCTGCAGTTGCTGCATCATCTGCATCCGGTCGCCGGCGCCTTTGCCGGCCATCATTTGCATCATCGGCGTCATGATGCCGAATTGTTTGACCAGCTGCGTGATCATCGACGGAGAGGTACCGGCCCCTTTGGCGATGCGGTTGCGCCGGGGCGTGTCGATCAGCTTCGGATTGCGGCGCTCGGCCGGAGTCATCGAGTTGATGACGCCGATCATTTTCTGCATTTCGCCGTCGGAGTTGGTGCCGTCGAGCATTTTGCGGACTTCGCCCATCCCCGGCATCAGCGCGAGCATTTTCTGCATCAAGCCCGGTTTGGCGATCTTTTCCAGCAGGCCCTTGAAATCGTCGAGCGTGAATTGGCCGGCGGCCATCCGCGATTCCAGTTCCTCGCGCTGCCGCTCGTCCATGATGCGGTGGGCTTCGCGAGCCACCGCAACGATGTCGCCCATCTGCAGGATGCGGCTGGCCATGCCCTCGGGGCGGAACGGTTCGAGCGCGTCGAGGTGCTCGCCGGTGCCGATGAACTTGATCGGTACCTGCGTGACGTGCTTGACGCTCAGCAGCGCGCCGCCGCGGGCGTCGCCGTCGAGTTTGGTCATAATCACGCCGTCCAGGTCGAGCGCGGCATTGAAGGCGGCGGCCGAGTTGACCGCATCCTGCCCCGTCATCCCGTCGACGACCAGATAGACCTGATCGGGGTTCAGCCGGCGATCGATGTCCTTCAGCTGCTGCATCAGCTCTTCGTCGATCGCCAGGCGGCCGGCCGTGTCGAGGATGACCACCGAGGCTCCGGCGGCTTGGGCCTGGGCCACGCCATCGCGGCAGACCTGAACCGGGTCGCTGGCCCCGGTCTGGCTGTAGACCGGCACGTCCAATTGCCGGCCGATGACGTGCAACTGCTCGATGGCCGCCGGACGCTGCAAGTCGGCCGCCACCAGAAATGGCGCAACCTTCTGTTCTTTCAGCAGCTGAGCCAGCTTGCCGCAAGTGGTCGTTTTGCCGGCACCCTGCAGGCCGCAGAGCATCAGCAGTGTCACGCCCTCGCGGCGCATCGGGATCGAGACGTCGACCGGCCCGAGGATGGCGACCAGTTGCTCGTAGACGATTCGAATCAGCTCTTCCTGCGGCTTGAGCGACAGGAGCACCCTTTGACCGAGGGCCTGCTCGGTGACCTGGTCCATGAAGGAACGGATCACGCTGTAGCTGACGTCGGCCTCGAGCATGGCCTGCTCGACCAGTTGCAGGCCCTCGCGCATGTTCGCTTCGGTCAGCTTTCCCTTGCCGCGGAGGGTCTTGAAGGCTGACTGCAGTCCCTCTTGGAGCGATTCGAACATAGTCGGTTTCTTACTGAAAATTTCTTCGAAGCGGATAAGCCCTCATTCTAAGTGTCTCGGCCCAAAACTGACAATCCGAGCAGGGGCCTCGGTTGAGTCCCTCGGACACTCGGTCTAGGATTGTTTTCGTTAGACCAAAATCGCCCGCCGCTGTTTCGTGCACCTGCACCCTTCTTGTTTGTGCGCCCACTGTTACCTGTGCGTTCATTCGCCGTTTGTCTGCGAGTTCCATTCATGTTCGAATTTTTGGTTGGTCGTTTTTGTTGCTCTCCTGGCGCGCGGATGTCCGCTGTGGCATTGCCGATGTTGGCCGCTGCCATCGGCTTTTCTGCCGCTGCTCAGCCTGTTGACGCGCAAGAAACGGCGACTGCTTCCGCGCCGGCCGAGAAGGCCAAGTCGGCTAAGGCTCCGGCCAAGGCGGCTGGCAAGAAGAAGGCCGCGGGCAAAACGTCCGTCGGCCCGGCGCCGGATCCGGCTCGCGACGGCATTGCGGCGTTGCAATACGCGGCCGTCACGACCAACAAAGCCGATTGGGGGCACTGGGGCCCGGACCCGAGCAAATACTCTTCGTGGAAGTCGCACTCCAACCGCTTGATCCCGCTGTATGCCTTCGGCGATTCGCTCGACCGCGTCCGCGGCGCCAACAGCGTCTATCGCGACGCAGCCAAGCTCGAAAAGCTCTACGGCGCGATGCCCACGCAGACGCTCAATCCCAAGGCCGAATACTTCGATCAGACCGATGTCTACCGCTTGCAGCGCACCGCGGCCGAAGCGGGCAAGAAACGGATCATCCTGTTCGTCTTCGATGGCACCGATTGGCAAACGACCTGGGCGGCGGCGATCGCCAAGACCGGTCGCGTGCCCTATACGTCGGGACGCGGTACGGGACTGAGTTTCCAGGATTACCGCGGCGCGCCGACCGATTTCGGTTACTTCGTCACCAGCCCGCATAACGACGGAACGACGGTCGATGTCGACCGCCAGCGGGTGACGCTGGTCGGCGGCAAGACGCCCGGAGGCTACGACCCGACTCGCGCCGGCGATACGCCCTGGAGCGCCTTCCCCGAAGCCAAATATCCGATCGCCGCCGGCAGCGAGCCGGTGCATGCCTATACGGATTCGGCCGCATCGGCCACGTCGATGACCTGCGGGATCAAAACCTACAACGATGCGATTAACGTCGACGCGTTTGGCCGCGAAGCGGTCTCGATCGCCCGCACCCTCCAGGATCAAGGCTTCGCCGTCGGCGTGGTGACCAGCGTCCCGATCTCGCACGCGACGCCGGCAGCCGCGTACGCCAGCAACGTCCATCGCGACGACTACCAGGATTTGACCCGCGATCTGATCGGCGTCCCCTCGGTCTTCCATCCCGGCGGATTGTCGGGCGTCGATGTCCTGCTGGGCGGCGGCTGGGGCGAGGTAAAGGAAAAAGACGGCGCGCAAGGCAAGAACTTCGTGCCGGGCAACCGTTATCTGGCCGCCGATGATCTCAAGGCCATCGATGCGGCCAATGGCGGCAAATACATCGTCGCCCAACGCACCGCCGGACAAAAGGGCGTCGACGTGCTTCGCCAGGGTGTCCAAGCGGCGATTAACCAGAAGCAGCGCCTGTTCGGTTTCTTTGGGGCCAAAGCGGGGCATCTGCCATTTCAGACGGCTGACGGCAACTACGATCCGGTCGTCAGCATGGGCACCGGCGGCAAGCCCGACGCAGCGGAAAAGGTAACGCCAGCCGACGAGAGCGAGAATCCGAAGCTCAGTGACCTGGCCGTCGCCGCTGCCGACGTTCTCCAGTCCCGCTCGGATCGCTGGTGGCTGATGGTCGAAGCGGGCGATGTTGACTGGGCCAACCACGCCAACAACATTGACAACTCGATCGGAGCTCTGCTCAGCGGCGAGAAAGCGTTTACCGCGCTGGTCGAGTGGATCGAGGCCCACGGCGGCTGGGAGGATACTGCGCTGTACCTGACGGCCGACCACGGCCACTATCTGGTGCTGGACAAGCCCGAAGCCATCGCCGCCGCGTCAAAGGCTGCTAGCAAAGGCAATTGAGCCAGCGGACTGTCTTGTGCCAGCGAGCCACGGCGAGCTGAAAAGTTGCTTTTCCCCTGTGCACGGCCGACGAGAATTTCGGCCGCGCAAGGATTTTTTCGCGAACCGGCCGGATTGTTCCGTGTCTATGGTTCGTGCCCAGTCGACGGAAAAAGACGATCAATTTGTCTCGCTCTGGTCGATACGGTATGATTAGGTGGTCCTACGGGACGCACCAAAAACAAGTTGCTTGCAGCTGTCGGCGGCTGAGATTTCTTTTCAGCTCCTCCGAATCGCTGCAGGCGAAAACGATCTTTCCATATCTCTCTCGATCCACGCCTAGGACAGGTGTGAGGGAGGAAAACATGCGTTTATCCGTCATTTCCAGCTTGGTCTCCACCGTCGTCGCGCAAGTGAACGATCGTCTGGTAGCTGCTGGTGTGGCCGTGCGCGCATGCCTCCGTCATACGTGTATGCGTGGTCGTCACGGTGGTTGGCGTGAGCTTCACCTTCAGCGCGAATTTAATCTCGCTGAAAGTTCGTGGCCGCGGCTGTGTAAACAGCCAGGGCCGCGCGCTCTTGCCCTCTGTCCCGCCTATGCGGCGGCCGCCAGAGTTGCCCCGAGAAGCTAACGAACCAGCTTCTCCCAGCGGCAAACCCAAGAGTCGGCGTGCGAGCCGGTTGTTCCCCCTTCGACACGGGGAACGCCAGGTGTCGGCCGACTGAACCTTGCGAAAGAGAAGAGATTCTTTATCTCTGAGCAGTTGGATCGCCTCGCTCGCTCGTCCGCGAGCGGTTTTGTCCCCGTTCACTTCAGTCGGTCGTTTGGTTGCGACTCGGCTGCCTGGCTTGCGGATGCTGGCGAACTCGCCCAAGCGATCCGGCAGCAGTGAACAGTCTGGCTCGCGTTTACGGCGAGCCCGGCTCGATCGGGGACGCGTCGATCCAGACGCTGCTCGTCTCTCTCGCTCAAAACCGTGATTTCAAACGCACAGCACAGCGCCGCGCTTAGCGACGAGAGAGAGATAGACAGGTATGTTCACCGAAGACGTCGATGTTTTGGAGCTGGAGGTTGCAACTTGCACCGTCGCGCAGTTGGTTCGCGAGGCCCAGGCCGGTAACTCCGAAGCCCAGGGTGCTCTGTACGAACGTTATCAGGGATCATGTGTGGCGCTGGCCACGCGCTTGCTTGGCAATCGCGACGAAGCCGAGGAACTGGTGCAGGACGTGTTCATCCACGCCTTTGCCCGGCTGGATCAGCTGCGGGTACTCGAGGCCTTCGGTGGCTGGTTGCGGCAGATCGTTCGCCGCATGGCCTACAACCGCACCTCGCGGCGGCGGGCAGTGTACGCGGCTGAGAACGACTTGCTGGAACTGGTCCACACCTCGAACGTGACTCCGCTGGATGAACTGCTGGGCGAGGAGCGTCGCGAGCGGGTGCAGGCCGGTCTGCAGAAGCTTGGCCGCCTGGACCGAGAGACGCTCGAGGCCTTCTACGTCAGCGGCCAGTCGCTGATCGAGATGAGCCACGATTTCTCGGCGCCGGTCGGAACGATCAAGCGGCGACTGCACGTAGCCCGCAAGCGGCTCGCGCG
>JBQCJB010000882.1:0-5979 GCA_051953155.1 Aureliella sp.
ACCCGGCGCGCGGCCCCCGCACGCTCGGGCTGCACTTCCACCGCGCCGACGACGTCGAACGCCGGCGCGAGCTGCTCGGGCCCGCCGGCCACCGAGCCGCCGCCGAGCCCACTGCGGGGTGCTCGGCGCTTCCGCGGCATCCTTCGGCAACCGATTTCGACCAGCAAGCCCTGACCGCCCGCGGTTTCGGCTTGCAGGAACGCAGCTCTTCCACTAAAAATCTTGCATCCGGGGTGTAGCGCAGTCTGGCTAGCGCATCTGGTTTGGGACCAGAGGGTCGTAGGTTCGAATCCTATCACCCCGATTTTTTTGGCCCTTAGGCCAAAAAAATAGAGAGTAGAGAAGAGAAAGTAGAGCAGTAGAGCATTCCAGCCCTCGAGATTTCTGAGGGGCAAACGCGTTCATCACCGCTCTCGGTTCTCTTCCTCTACTCGGTCTACTTTCTACTCTCTACTCTCTTCTTTTGGGCAGCGGGCTGACGTTCCGGTGGGAACGGTTCCTAGTCACGTTCCAGGACTCAAGCCTGGATTTGGCCCGATCGGGTGCCGTACGTGGCGGGCGCGCAAGACAGTCGAGACGACTGTCCTACTGAAGACGAGACAGTCGGGACGACTGTACTGTTTGAACAGCCACCCCACTTTTGGAGAGCCGATCCAACCGGCGAACTCCTGCAAATACTTGTTGCAACAACTATTGTTCCAACGGGTAGTTTATCCGATAATCGCCCTGTGACCGGGGCGGCTTGCTCGCCGGTGGTCGGAGCTTTGCTTAGGTTCTCACTGTCTCTTTACTCGAGGTAGCGCATGTCCAACTCAACGATCCCGGCGGAAACCGACGTCATTGTCATTGGGGGCGGCCCGGCCGGGTCGACCGCGTCGACGCTGATCGCGAAAGCCGGATACAAAGTTCAGCTGTTCGAACGCGAGAAATTCCCCCGCTTCCACATCGGGGAATCGCTGATTCCCGAAACCTATTGGGTGCTCGAGCGGCTCGACATGCTTCCCAAGATGAAGGCCAGCCGGTTCGTTCACAAACACAGCGTCCAGTTCGTTTCGGCCACTGGCAAAGAGTCGGCTCCGTTTTACTTTTATGACAACAAACCCCACGAGTGCTCGCAGACTTGGCAAGTCGTGCGCAGTGAGTTCGACCAGATGATGCTCGAGAACGCGCGGGAACACGGCGTCTCGGCTCACGAGCAAACGCGCGTCCGCGACGTGATCCTCGAGGGAGACCGCGCCGTGGGCGTCAAGCTGCTCGACTCGGATGGCAACCAGCGCGAAGTGCGGGCGAAGGTCGTCGTCGATGCCAGCGGCCAAAGCGGGCTGTTGATGAACAAGTTCAAGCTGCGGGTGTGGGATCCGATTCTCAACAAGGGCGCCGTTTGGACGTACTGGGAAGGCGCCTATCGCGACACGGGCCGCGACGAGGGGGCGACCGTCGTCCTGCAGCTCGATAACCGTCTGGGCTGGTTCTGGTACATCCCGCTGCACGACAATCGCGTCAGTGTCGGAGTCGTAGCTCCGTTCGACTACATCTTCAAAGATCGCGGCAGCCACGAGCAAATCTACAACGAAGAGCTCGAACACTGCCCGGCGGTCAAGCGCCGTATTGCCGACGCCAAACGGATGACGGGCTACTTTGCGACGCGCGACTATTCGTATCGCGCCGAAAAGGTTTCGGGAGACGGCTGGGTCATGATCGGCGATGCCTTCGGATTCCTCGATCCGCTGTACTCCTCCGGCGTGCTGCTAGCGCTGCGGTCGGGCGAGATGGCGGCCGATGCCATCGTCGAAGGTTTGGCAGCTGGCGACACCAGCGGAGCTCAACTGGGCAAATGGGGTCCGGCGCTCAATCAGGGCATCGACCGCATGCGTCGACTGGTCTGCGAATACTACGACGGCTTCAGCTTTGGGCGTTTTATGCGCGAGCATCCCGAGATGCGCGGCACGGTCACCGATCTGCTCATCGGCGATCTGTTCACCGACAAAGTGGACGTCGTCTGGCAACCACTGGAAGACCAGAGGGGAGGCAAAGCTCCGCCGAAATCGTGGGACGCCGGCAAGAGCGACGAAGAAGCCAACCATCGTCTCAACGAACTGGTCCTTCCGGACGGTCTGCGACCGTAGAGCGGCGGCAGCTTAGTAGGAACGATTCGTTTCGAAGCAGTAAATCGTTTTTGCCAACAGGCGCGCAGAGCTGCAGGGCCGAAGCCACAATCGGGTGCGCGATTCATTTCGCCACCCGAGTGCCCGGTCGCTCTGCGTCGTCGCCCTAGAAGTGTGGCGAGTAGAGTTGTTCAATTCCGGGCCACTCCAGTGACTCAATCCGACGTGCACGCAGTTCATCGACGACCTGCAGCAGCCGTGGCACGTCGACTTCTTCGTCGAAACAGTAGTCGCAGTTGACGTCGACCAATCCGGGCAGCTTGTTGAACCGCGAGTAGCCCACGATTACCATGCGGCGGCTCCATGGGCGCGAGCGCAAGAGCCGCATGGTCGGCGAGCCACGTTTCCGCATCCAGCCCATCTCGAGCACCGTTAGCTCCGGACGGAATTCTTCGGCCATCACCAGCGCTTCGATGCCGTGCGCGGCGCACACCGCAAAGTGACCGCAGCCGCGAAGCATTCCGGCCAGCCCCTCGGCTGCTGTCAGGCCATTGTCGACGATCAAAATCTTCATTCAACTCTCTGTCGCTTGACGCTTCCTGTCGGTGAGCAACACTCTCGGGCACGCGTTCGGGTCGGCTGCAAAGCGCCTGCCCAAGCCCAACGCTCGAAACGTTTCTGCGAGAGGTTCCGTGGCGAGGCCGACGATTCATGTCGGCTGTAGCGATTGCACGTCCGCGCATGCCTCGCTCGTTCGCTCGAATCCATCGGGGGCGGCGAACCGAAAGACTCGAGCGGTCGCCGGGCAGCCAGCGGCGGGTTGGTTAACCACCTGCCAGTGGTCGCTTGCCAACCTGCCGGGCGGCCCGGGGGTATGGCCGCGAGCGTTCCAACATGCTCTAACAGACCAGCATCGCATCGTCTGCCCGCGGACCGTAAGTCGAGCTGGCCAACTATGTCGCTCTCCTTTTCACTGTCGAAATCGCGTGCGAGATTGACGGCGTTCGAATTCCCGTTTCGACGCCTGGCCGCCGGGCTAGGACTGGCTATCGGTCTGCTCGCGCCGAGTATCTATGAGCTAACGCAGCGACCGGCGGCTCGCAACTCACACCTGCCACTGGAGCGGTCGGCCCTGATCGTGCTGGCTCTCACGCTGGTCGCGATTCGGATCGCTCGATGGCGGTTCGAGCGATCGCCGGAGCGAGTTCGCTGGTGGGCGCTCGATATCCGCGGCCTGCGCCGAGGAGCGTTGCGACTGCGCGCCGAGGGCGCAGAACCCGAATACAACTCGCCCCCCTTTTCATTGACGATTCGACATGGCCGGCCCGTCGCTCACCTCGACGACGAGCCCGGCACAATGGACGTGCCACTGCCGCGACAGCCAGCGGAAAGCCAGAGCCGACTCGCGGCGCTCAACGCGTTTTTCAGCGGTGCGGAACTGCCGGCCGGAATCGGGGAAAGCCACCGAGCTACGGCGCTAAAGTTCAGCATGCTCTCGCTCTTCGCGCTAACGACCGCGGTTGCCGTGGTGGTGGCTTTCGGGAAATACGTTCCGCGCGAAACGGCGCTGGTCGTGATACCCGGACTGCTGCTTGGGCTGACCATCGCTTCGGCTTGGCTGCTGAGCGATGAACGTTCTCGCATCCAGGCGACGTTTCTTGCGCTGTATTTTCCTTACGCTTGGATCATCACGTTCGATTGGCCAAGATTTGCCAGTTACGAGACGCTGACGTTTTTCCCAGTGTCGCCCGCCATCGTTCCGGCGCTCTTGGTTTTCGGGGGGCACCCCGATGGCAACATCGGCTTGCTGATCGCCGTAGCGGTTAGCGAAATTTTGCTGGCCGCATGGTTAGCGCGGCGGGGACCGATTTGGGCGATGGTGACGCTGGCCTGCATCCTGTCAGCGTCTACCTTTTTCTCGTTCGTTCTCCACGCCCTGTTTCGCTTTTGACGCCAAGCTCGCTCAGGAAAGCGCCCGGCCGCGCCGCGACGCAACGGGAAGAAGAGAGCGGGTGACGAGGATCGAACTCGCGACATACAGCTTGGGAAGCTGTCACTCTACCAACTGAGTTACACCCGCAGAACTGGGTGGCGATTTTATCGCTCGCCGACCGCTCACGCAAGCAAATCTGTACAAGTCCAATGGTCATCTCAACTTTCCAGCGTGCATGCCTTGCGGAGCCCACGACAACTCTTAAAGGATCGACTGGATGGCGTGCAGGGCGTCGTCGACATCGACCAGCGAGGTGTGATGGCTGAGGCTGAAGCGCAGAGTGCCACCTTCGGCGTGCGTGCCGAGGGCCTGGTGGATCAAGGCTGCGCAGTGAAAGCCCGCCCGCGTCTCGACGCCGAAGTTGGCGTCAAGCACCGCTGCGGCTTCGTGAATGTCCCAGTTGTGCAATTGCAAGCTGACGATGGGCAGCCAGGTCACGCCCGTTTCCGAGCTATCCGCACTGCCGCTCGACTGGCCAATACTACTCAAAGCTTCTGGCTGGCTGGCAGTGGGATCGCCAGCTTCGTGGCCTGCACCGCTTGACGGCTCTTCGCGGTGTCCGATCAGGCGGAGTTGGTCGCGTTTGGGCGAGCGGCGGATGCCGCTGACGAAACGCTCCAGTGCGGGGCGCCAGCCGAGCATGGCTGCGCCGCCGTTGTGCAGCCACACCTCGGCCGCAGCAGCCATCGACACGACGCCGGGCAAGTTCAGATTGCCAACCTCGACCGTTTGCGGCCACTTGGGAAGGAAATCGAGTTGCTCACTTGCAAAGCCGGTGCCACCGAACATGAGTGGCTCGACCGCGGCCTGCACCTCGGGCGTCGCGATGAGAAACCCAGTGCCGGCCAGGGCGCCGAGTCCCTTGTGGCCTGCCGACGCCAAGGCATCGATGCCCATCTGCTCCATCGAGATTGGCAGATAGCCGGCGGTCTGCGAGGCGTCGACGACCAGCCACGCTCCGTGCTCATGCGCTAGCTCGCTCCAGAGCGCGGCATCCTGTAACCGCCCACTGACGTTCGACGCGTGGCTGAGGACGACAACGCGAGCCGGCTCGCGGCGGAGCATCTCTCTCGCCGCCTCGAGATCGACCTGCCCGCCCTCATCGCACGGCACGACGGAAACGCGCACCGAACGCGAGCGCCGCAAGTATTCCAGCGGTCGCAAGACGCTATTGTGTTCGATGGCGGTCGTGAGCACGTGGTCGCCGGGACGAATCAATCCCAGCAGAATCGCATTGAGCGCATGCGTTCCACTGGTGCAGAGCGCGACGTCGCCGGCATCGCGACCGCCGAACAGGCGGCTGAGATTGTGCCGGGCCTGCGTCAGCCACTGATCGGCAGCGCGAGCGCTGGCGTACGCGCCTCGGCCGCTGGTCGCACCGCATTGATGCACGAATTCTTCGGCGGCGGCAACCGCTTCGGGCAGCTTGGGCCAAGTCGTGGCAGCTTGATCAAAATAGAGCCTTCGCGAATGAGTCACGAATCAACCGCCGATCTGAAACATGGCGCGCTCGGGAGGCGAAAAGTCGGACGCATCGATGCCATGTGCGGCTCGCTTGGCCGACAGGCACGCGCGGATCACCGCTTCGATATCGGCCACTCGCGGCGACATGCCCTGTCGCCCAGACGATGGTGCACCACCAGCGGTTGTCGGCTGGCATGCCTGGCCGCGGAGCAGCGAACGGACGTCCCATTCCTCGAGGCCGAAGAGGCAGTTGCGGAGTTTCCCGTCAGCGGTCAGCCGCAGTCGATCGCACGCGCCGCAAAACGGCTGGGAGACCGAATCAATAAAGCCGACCACGCCCGCGCCGTCGGCAAACGTGTAATCGTTCGAAGGTTGGCTGGGATCGCGCCGCGGCAGCGCAACCAATCCGCCGTAACG
>JBQCJB010000883.1:0-4423 GCA_051953155.1 Aureliella sp.
GTCCGAAATTGATTTGTCGCCCGAGCGTCTATCGGTGGTGACCTATCCGCATCCGGGTCTGCGATACGTGGCTAAGCCCGTCAAACGCGTCGATGCCGCTCTCACGCAAATCACCAGCCGGATGATCGACTTGATGTACGAACACGCTGGCGTTGGACTGGCGGCTACCCAGGTCAACATTCCGTTGCGGCTGTTCGTGTGGGACCCAACCGGCAAACGCGGCGAAGGGCGTCCCCAGGTGTGGCTCAACCCGACGCTCAGCCGCCCGCGCAGCGCTGAAGAGGGCGAAGAAGGCTGCCTGAGTCTGCCGGGCATCCACGCCAACGTCATCCGGGCCAAGACGGTGAACGTCCACGCATACGACATCCATGGCCAAGAGATCGACACCGAATTCTCAGGCTACGAAGCCCGCATTCTGCAGCACGAGACCGATCACCTCAACGGCGTGCTGTTCATCGACCGACTGCGTCCCGAAATTCTTCGCGAGCAAGCCGAAGCTCTCGATACGCTGGAAATCGATTTCCAGTCGCGTCAACGCACCGGCTCGCTGCCACAGCCCGAAGACATCCAACGCCAAATCGCCGAGTGGGAACGCCGCTACGCGTAGTCGAACCCAGCGGGCACGAACGAATCGCGATAGAACCACGCGGCGTTGACGCCTCAGGCGGAATCTCAGCGAGCTGAAACCCTCGCCCCCGCGGCCTTATCTCAGCAGCTGCCTCAAGCATTCGTGGGCGGCCTGAGGCAGGTCAGCTCGCAGAGCCTCGATCGCTTCTTCCAACCGGCGCGCCTGCTCCGCCAAGAAGGGAACACCCGCTCCGGCCGCCGGCGCGAGCGCGTCCAAGCTGTTGCCCAGGACTGCTAGCAGCTCGCCCACGCCGTCGCTGTCGGTCGCTCGCGTCGGCACCGACTTGACCGCCCTGCCGGCCGAAGGCAACCCGCTGACGCGCCGCAGCGCTTCGGCGGGCACTTCCGCCTGGGAACGCAAGTCGTACTTGTTCAGCACAATGATGCTCGGCCGCGAACCGCGCTGCTGAGCCAATTGGTCATGCACAGCGGTCCAGCCTACGGTGGCATCGACGACCAGCAACCCGATGTCGGCGCGCTGCCAGCGTTGCCAGGCCGTCTCGATCCCCTTCTGCTCGATGAATTCGTCGGTCGTGCGCAGCCCGGCGGTGTCGGTGATGACGATCGGCCACGCTGCGACGACGATCGCCGTGTCGATGGCATCGCGTGTGGTACCCGGTTCATGATGGACCAGCACGCGCGAGGTCCCGATCAGGGCATTGGTGAGGCTGCTCTTGCCCGCATTGGGAGGCCCAGCCAGCGTGAGCGTCCAAGGGTCGGCCAGCCGCATGCCGAAGGCCGCGCGGGAGAGCAGTTGTTCACAGCGTTCCATGGCCGCCTGACTCTGGCCGGCCTGGAGCAGTTGAACTGCTTCGGCCAGTTCGCGCCGCAGGCAGCCTTGTGCCTGGTCCAGCAGGATCGCTGCGACTTTCGAAGTCGCCGCGCGCTGCAGCGCCGCTTCGGCCGCCGTCTCCAATTCGCCGCCACTGGCCGCCACCGACGGCCACTGACTGGCATGTCCCTTGTCACAGCCGGCGGCGAGCAGATCGCCGAGAATTAGCTGGCGAACCGCCAGTCCGCCGTGGCAGTGAATTTCAAAGTCGCACGCGGCGGCCCGAAAAAGAACCACATGCTCGGGCGGTATGCTCGCCTGCGCCGGCGATTGCCAAGTGCCAAAACGCGCTTCGCCGATCGACAACTCGACGGTTCGCCCATGCGGCGATCGGAATGCAGCTGCGATCGCGCGACTGGCGGCCGGACCGCTGGCAGCGATCGTTGCGATGGCGGACGGCACCTCGGCGGTCAGCAAAGCTGCTCGACTGGGCTGTGCTGGACTTGAGGGCGGCGTACTCGACGGCGCGCCCTTGTCACTGCTGCTTCGCATGGCTGGTAGTTCATGGTCCCAGGAGCCGGTCATGCGCGGCCGTCGCTGCGAGCGAGATTGAGGAGGTATTCGGCCTGCTGCAACAAGCGATCTTCGAACTCCAGCTGGATGATGCGACTGTCCCGCAGCTCGCGAATGGCCGCCGCATGCTCGTTTTGAATCGCTGCCGAAACGCGGCGCACCTTGCGGCCTGACAAGGCGAGCGTCAAGACAATCATGGCATAGATGACGAGCGGCAAGAGCGAGAGGATGACGCTGGTCAAAATCAAACTGGCCGGCGGATGCGGAAAGCCTTCCGAGTGCACGTGACCGACGACCAAAGAGTCGTAGGACGCTGAAAAATACTGATGATAAATGGAGACGATCGGGCCGGCCATGAAACTCCAAAAGAGAATTACGCCTCCCAGACCCAGCAACTGGGCCAGCCAGCTCCGAGTCGCGTTTCGCGAAATCGCGAGTTCGAATATCTCGCGCGAACGCAGCTGCAGTTCCTCGATGCCCGAGAGCGTCATCGACCCGCTGGGGGGCGGCAATTCAGCATTCGCGTCGCGCGAGTGGAGACGCCAGACCGCGCGATGGAATTGATCGCACAGCGGTTTGAGGCGTTCCTCGACCTGCCGCTGCATGCGTTGGCGGATGCCGTCTTGGATTTCGAAACTGAACTCGCGCGACTGACGAACGTTCCGGGCCCAGGAGGCGAGAGCGCCAAACAAGCTTGGAACGCTGCCGGCTAGAGCGAGCATGACGCGGTCCCAGGCTCCTTGGGTCATGTTCAGCGTGCTCATCAGCGTGCGGTACGGAAACCACAGCAGCGATGTGTCGCCGACCAGTTGCGAACGCAGCCGCATCCGCACGCCGGTCTCCAGAACTTGAGGGCTGCCGAGCATCGAATCGAGCACGCGCTCAGGGAGCGATTCGGTTTCGCGATTCAGTCGGTCGACCGCCGCAGCCAATTGTGGCATTTGGTCGGCGATCGTCTTGGACACCGTGCGACGCAGCCGCATCTCGGCTGCATTGAGCCGGCTCTCACGCGTCGATGCCAGTGACAGTTCGTCCAGTTTCAATTCCGCACAGCGGGCCAGCAGCTGGGTCAGAAAGGATTGCTGGGACGCCTCTTCATCTCCGCTTATCTCAAAGTCCGGCACCAGGATTTCTTGCCCCAGATGGACCCGCGGAGCCAAGGCCGCAATCTGGCCGCGGAGCGCCTGAATATCGCTGTGCAATTGCCGATGTGCGGCGGTTCCCTGGCTTTGCTCCTCAGGCTCGACGGAGCTGATTACGGGAATGCATTCCGAACCGTCGATGCGCTGGGCGATCAAGACGCTGGCGGCCGAGCGGATCTGGTCGCGAGCGATCACCAGCAGCTTGATCGGTGCCAGCGAGAGAGCCTGTGACGCAATCTCCGCAGCTCGCGGGTCGGCGTCCGTCGAGCCGGGCGTATCGAGCAGCACATACGGGCGGCCGAGGTCGAACAGTTCGTTCTGCGCACATTGATGGTAGATCTCGCTCTCCGGAGAGAGCGCGTCGGGCGGCGTCGGGCCAATCCACACCAAACGGGTGGTTGCATCGTCGACCAAATCGCCGCTCCGCAACTTGGCCTTGATGCGTGGATCGCGCACCAACTGCCGCGCGACCCAGGTCTTGCCCTGCCCCTTGGCGCCGACGATAGCGATCAACAGCGCGTGCACGCCGCGAGCTTGCGTGATGTTGGCCACTTCGACTTCGAACCGCCGGCAGGCCTCGATGACGGCGTGAGCGGTCTGCGTTTCGCCAAAAACAGCGAGCGCCGCTTCGCCGACTCGGCTGGCCAAGGGATGCGACAAGGAAACGATCATGGTGCGTTTTGATTTTCTTCAGTCTGGGAGCGGAGCGATTGCAAAGTCGCTTTGAGGTCGCTGGCAAAATGCGGAGCGAGCCGCCACAAGGGAAGGGCGCATCGACCTGCCGGCGGCTTGACCGCCAACTGGCTGGCCACCAAAGTCCGCTGCTGGCCCGCCAGATGGATTTTCGGCAATTGCTCCTCGGCGGGCCTTGGCACTCCGAGCGAATCGCAGGTTACTGCGAACAGTTCGCTCAGTTGGGTCAAGGCTGTCTCGCTCTCGACGATGTCTTGCACTTCCCCGCCCAGCGTCGTCGGCACGGCCAGGGCAGTAATTCCTGCGGCGACCAACAGTTCCTTCGTGCTGACGAACACCAGCACTGCGGTATGGCCGCCATCGAACGGCAGCAGCGCCACGGCCAACAGCGGCCCGAAGATCGGCGCCAATGGAAACATGCCGACGTAAAGTTTTTTCTTCAGCGGCATGTGCTTCCATAACTCCGCACTCCAGCGGTCCAACCATGCGTCGTCCAAGCGCACGGAGTCCTCTTTCTGAAAGCGAGTCAGCGCGTGTTCGCAAGCAGCCGAGAGTGCCTCAGGAGTACACTCCGGCAGCGCACCGGTTCGATCGCAGCGCTCGAGCTGGTCGCGAA
>JBQCJB010000884.1:0-3013 GCA_051953155.1 Aureliella sp.
CGGCGACGGTCAGGTACGGATTATCGACCGAGGTGCGGTGGAACAGTTCGAGTAATTCGCGTCGCGGCTGGCCCTGCGACTGTGGAAATTCGGCGCCCAGGTGAAAGGCCTGGATGTTTCGGCAATACGACGACTCGCCCATCAACTGCGGCAGCGTTTCGGCCAGCTCGCGGCGGACGGTTTCCGAAATCGTCAGGATCACGTCGGCGTGCTGAGCCACCTGTTGCAGATAATCGCGGAAGCGGCTGGACCTTCGCTGGCCGACGAATTCCGGATGGCTGAGCGGGATAACATCGTAAACGACGATCGCGACATAGGCACCGCGGGCGCGGGCGGCGGCGGCTGCTTGCCAGACTTCTTTGCGAGCCCAGTAGGCATCGGGCAAAACCAGCAAGTCACCGTGGCCCGGTTCGACTGCCTCTGCCCGGCGGCAGATCGACTCGAGAGCCCGCTGGTACCAGAAGCGATAGGGAAGCTTGAATGCCCCCATGTGTCCAGGTTCGGGCAGGAACCAGCGTTTGAGTTTGGCCGAGCCCACCAGCTGCAGCAGCGGCGAGAGGGTTTGGCGATAGAGCTTGGGAAAGGAGGCCAGGATGTTCGCTTGGCTGCGAGCCAGTTCATCGAGAGCTCGCTTCTCGCGAAGGCCGACGGCGTAGAATTGCCCGCCGACGCTCATCAGCGTTGCGGCTTGAGCGCCGCTCTGTTCGGCGCGCTCGGCGCAGCCCACGCGCAGGTTCGTCACTACGCGTTCGATTCCGGAGCGTCGGCCTGACCCGAGCGTGTAGGTCGCATCGATGAAGACGCGGCGGGGCATTGGGCCGCCGGCTGGCAAAACGGCGCGCCAACGCTCTTTGGACTCGCCGTGGCGACCGCTAAATCGAAGCTCGCTCGACATGAAGATTCCTTTCCGATGTCCGCCGGTTCCTCTCGAGGCGGTGACACTCCTTGCTTGTCCTCGCTCCGGGCGGATGCATATCGTTACACGAGCCTTTTTCTGCTCAGCCTGGCAAGCTGCATCTTAACTGATTTGCCTAAACTGGCGAAGCCCAGTTGGTCGATCGAGCCATGCCTACGGCGGACCCTGCTAGCAACATGGGCTTGTGATAGCAGGCGTTACGGTTACATTCACGCAGCCCGACACTCTCCACACATTCCCATCGGCACCTGACTCCGAAAAATCCCATGAATCGCCAACATATTTTCACAATGCAGGCCCTGACCAAGAGGCACGGTCAGAAGGAAGTCCTCAAAGATATCTGGCTGTCCTTCTATCCTGGGGCGAAGATCGGCGTGCTCGGTCCCAACGGCGCCGGCAAAAGTACGCTGCTGCGGCTGATGGCGGGGCAGGACAAAGATTTCGACGGCGAAGCGCGACTGTCGCCCGGTTTCACTGCCGGCTACCTGCCGCAGGAACCGCAGCTCGATCCCACCAAAGATGTGCAGGGGAACGTCAACGACGCCGTCCGCCATCGCCGCGCGGTGCTCGACCGGTACAACGATATTTCGGTCGAACTATGCGAAGTGACCGACGACGCGAAGATGCAGAAGCTGGTTGACGAGATGGCCCGCCTCCAGGACATCATCGATAACAACAACCTGTGGGAGATCGATCGCCAGGTCGAAGTGGCCATGACGGTGATGAACTTGCCGCCGGGCGACGCGGACGTCAGCACGCTCTCCGGTGGCGAGCGTCGGCGGGTGGCGCTGTGCAAGCTGCTGATCGAACAACCCGATCTGCTGCTGCTGGACGAACCGACCAACCACTTGGATGCCGAAGCGATCAACTGGCTGGAACAGCACCTGGCCCAGTATCCGGGGACGGTCGTGGCCGTGACGCACGATCGGTACTTCCTGGACAACGTGGCCCAGTGGATTCTGGAACTGGACCGCGGGCAGGGGCATCCCTTCGAGGGCAACTACTCCGCCTGGCTGGAGCAAAAGCAGGCTCGGCTCGAACGCGAGCAGAAAGGGCAAGTCAGCCGTCAAAAGACGCTGGCTCGGGAGCTCGAGTGGATTCGCTCCTCACCCAAAGCTCGCCAGGCCAAGAGCAAAGCGCGTATCGCCGCTTACGAGAAATTGGCGGCCGAGCAATTCGAGGATCGACCGGACGAGCTCGAGCTGCAGATTCCGCCCGGCAAACATCTTGGCGAACTGGTCATCGAAGCCGATCACCTGACCAAGGGCTTTGGCGACCGCCTGCTGATCGACGACTTGTCGTTCCGCTTGCCGGCCGGTGGCATCGTCGGCGTGATCGGCCCGAACGGCGCCGGCAAAACGACGCTCTTTCGCATGATGGTCGGCAAAGAGCAACCCGATAGCGGTGTCATGCGCATCGGCCCGACCGTCGAGTTCGGCTACGTCGATCAGAGCCGCGATGCGCTGGACCCGGACAAGACGGTCTACCAGGAGATCAGCGGCGGATACGATGTCTTCGACGTGGCCGGGCGAAAGATGAACTCGCGAAGCTACGTCTCGAAGTTTAACTTCCGCGGCCCCGACCAGGAGAAGAAGGTCGGCAAGCTCTCCGGCGGCGAGCGCAATCGCGTGCATCTAGCCAAGCTGCTGCGGCGCGGTTCGAACGTGTTGCTGTTGGACGAACCGACCAACGACTTGGACGTCGACACGCTCCGAGCGCTGGAGGAAGCGATCCAGAACTATGCCGGCTGCGTCGTGGTGATCTCGCACGATCGCTGGTTCCTCGACCGACTGGCCACGCATATTCTGGCATTCGAAGGCGATGGCTATGTGCACTGGTGCGAAGGCAACTTTGCGACCTACGAAGCCCAGCGAGCCGAGCGGCTGGGCATCGACCCCGAGAACCCACCCCGCTTCCGCTACAAGAAACTGCACAGCCAGTAGGACAGCCGTCTCGGCTGTCACCGAACCCGCTCGTAAGTCCTCCATCGCTGGCGAACGTCCGCAACTACTGCGAATTGCAGGTCAGGCAGTTGGCGTCTTCGTGGAGCGGGTTGTTGACGTGCGTGCTGACGGCCCGAGCTTCGAACTCGAGCTC
>JBQCJB010000885.1:0-2021 GCA_051953155.1 Aureliella sp.
CGGCACAGTTTTACCTGGCAGCCACAAGATTTCGGGCTCGAGTTCCATCCTCGAGCGGCGCTGTTTGCCGACAGTCCCTGTTCGAGTGCCGCATGCATCCGCGAAGCCCTCAGTGGCCGCCCCGGCCCGCACCGCGACGCCGTCCTAATCAACGCCGCAGCCGGCCTATGGCTAGCCGAAAACTCCCCCGCCCCCCCGCACACTCCCGACCTCCGACACACGCCCGACCTCCGACACACTCCCGACCTCCGGCACTGTCTCGCTCAAGCCGCCACCGCCATCGACTCGGGCCAAGCCACCGCCCTCATCGTCCGCCTCGCCCAACTCACCTCCACCGCGAGCTAACCTCCCTCGCTCCGTCACAGCTCCCTTCGCTTCCGAGAGTCGCCTTTCCGAGAGTCGCCTTTCGCTCTGCGAAAGTAGCGTGCACCCGCTTCCGAGGCCCGCGCCACCCGCGCCGCCGACTCGCCCGCCCATCGCCCACCACCCGAGCCGCCACCCTTCTCCTTGCCCATACCTTGCGCCTCGTCGCGCAACTAAAACTGCCCCAGTCGCCAAGGCCCACGCAGCCTTCCGAGCAAGCCCAATCCATCCGCTGCCCGCACCCAAGGCCCGTTCCGCTCGCCAGCTTCAAAACCATCCGCCGGCTCGGATTTTTGGCCATCGGCGAGCGAACCTGCCCGAACTGGAGTTGGTCTAGTCCAAAGTCCTCGGTTCCCCGCTTGCCCAACTGCCGACTTTCCGTAAAAATGACCCCAAGCAAGCACGACCGCCCCCGGCACCTGCCCCATCGGCGGTCCGCTACTTAAGCTGCACCCATAGCTCAACTGGATAGAGCATCGGTCTACGGAACCGAAGGTTAATGGTTCGAATCCATTTGGGTGTATTGACTTACGACGATTGAAAAGTGCCCGGTACAGAATTGGGTACACAATCGCGAAGCTTCTCGCTCTCCATAAGAGCCGGTTGCCCTGCCAGGCGTCCGACTCCGCAATCCTTCGGCTTGCACGGTGTTTCGTGTTTCTCTTTGCCGGAGGATTTTTTCATGGCACGCCAGCCCAAGCCCTGGTATCGCGCAGATCGCGCCGCTTGGTTCGTCACCGTTGCAGGTACCCGACACAATCTCGGTCCCAACAAGAAGAAGGCATTCGAGCGGTTCTACGCCCTGATGCGCGAGCCGCAAACGGCGAAAGTTGCATCCCAGGCCTTCGCCGCTGTGGCAGACGCTTTTCTCGATTGGGTTGCCGCCAATCGGGCAGCAGAAACCTACGGCTGGTACCAGTATCGCCTCGAGCGGTTCTGCCAACGCTACCCCGACCTGATCGCATCGGAGATCAAACCCTACCATGTGCAGCAGTGGGTCGACAGCTACGCCGATCTTTCCAGGACGACCCGTCGCAACTACATTCGCACAATCAAGCGGTGCATGAAGTGGGCGACGCAGCAGGGGTATCTATCCAGCGACCCAATTGCAGCCATGGAGGTGCCTGGTGCGGAGTCACGCGAGGTTTGCGTCACAGCGGATGAATTCGACGCGTTCATCTCATTTATTCGCGACGATACGCTGCTGGAACTTTGCCGCGTCGCATTCGAGACCGGAGCCAGGCCGCAGGAGATTCTCAGGGTCGAAGCCCGGCATTTTGACGAGAAGAACGCCCGCTGGATTCTGCCACCTAGCGAAGCCAAGGGCAAGCAGAAGCCGCGAATCGTCTACCTATCGCCCTACGCGCTGGAGGTAACGCGGAAACTTGTCGCCAGATACCCTGAAGGCAAATTGTTCCGCAACACGCGGGGCAAGGCCTGGACGACGGACGCGGTCAATTGCGGATTCTTGAGAACGCAGATCCGCATGGGCCAGGATCGCATCAAAAAAGATGGCCAGGATCTCGATACGCTCGTGCAGAAGCTTATGCAGAGTGAAGGACTGACTACGGCTTTCAAAGACCTTTCGCCGAAGCTGAAGCGAAAGTTCCGCTACCGTGTCGCCTCGAGCTTCGCCCCAAAATATTCGCTCTATGCAC
>JBQCJB010000886.1:0-3779 GCA_051953155.1 Aureliella sp.
CAGCTTCATGCTCCCGCGCGACCTGCCGATGTACCTGTCGTTCGAGGTCCAGCGCGTCGAGATCACCGGTGCGAACCAGAAGATCGAAGAAAAGGACTGGAAGACGGTTACCGATGCCTCCAAGCAACTGGCCATGACCAAGTCGTGGTTGCCGAAGTTCCCACAGCGCGTCCCCGACGTGATCGACCCGACAGCGTTCGATCAAGCGCTGACGATGCCCATTCCCCCGATGCTGATCCAGGATTACCGACGCTTTGCCAAGCACCCGGATATCGACTGGGCTTGGGACGCGGGGATGTCGCAAATGCAAATGCAAATGCCGGTTCCCGATCCCACGCAAGGCATGCCTGACCCGAGCGAAGGCGCTTTGCCCGGCGAGCTGGCCGGTCTGTCCGCCGGCATGGGCATGAGCGGAATGATGGGTGGCATGGGCAGCGGTATGGACTCCGGCTACGGCAGCGGCATGGATTCGGGCTACGGGACCGGCATGAGCATGGGCTACGGCGGCGACCCGAGCGGCGGCATGTCGGGATACGGCAGCGGCTACGGGGCCGGCAGTGGCTATGGCGGCGAAAGCGGCATGGGTTACGGCATGGGCGGCATGTCGATGATGCTGCCCAAATACAAGATGATCCGCTTTTACGACCAACTCGATCCTAAAGACGTCGCCAAAACGTTCCGCTACCGAGTGCGCGTCATGATGGAAGACCCGAATTATCCCAGCGACCGCTTCCCGGCGCCGCGCCCCAGCGACATGAAAGATGACGTCTTCGCTCGCGTCGCCAAGCTGCGGCAGAAGGAAGACCCCGAGGCTGAGAAAATCCGCAAGGAGAACGCCAAGCTCCGCCCCGGCTCGCGACCCAAGATCTACAACCGGTCGAAACGCTTCACGCCGTGGAGCGAGCCGAGCAACGCGATCTACGTCCGCGGTCCCGAGGACGTCTACATCGGCAAGTTCGCCAAGAGCGCTGGCGAGCCGACCGTCGAGGCCGTCCTGGTTCGACTCGACACGCAAAAGGGCGCTTACATCCCGATGTTTTCCTTCGCAACCGAAGACATCAAGGAAGTTCGCTTGCCACCGTTCCGTCGCGGCGTCGTCATGGTCTTCAAAGAACTCGCCGCGCAGTTCGCCCACCCAATCACCACCGTCATCAAACAGTGGCCCAGCCCGGGCTACAACTTCGCCGGCTGGTCGACGGTCGTTGACATTCGTGGCAACGATCCCCTGGCTATATCAGAGAAGGATGACCCGATGACAGAGATCGGCGAGATGCTGATGCTCATGGGAGACGGTCGCGTCGAGGTGACCAACGAGTTTGACGACGCGTTCTGGTACCGAGGCTTTACGCTGGCCGAAGAGCGGGAGGCGGCCGAGAACGGCACGGCTGTCTCAGCCGATGCCATGGGTTCGATGAGCGGCGGCAGTACGTACTAGCCTCACTCGCTCGAGCCCAAGAGGGCAAACCGCGCCGTCGCTGAATAGACTAGCTCAACATCAGCCGCTGCAGCGCTTCGGTCGCTGGGCGGCTGATTTCGTTTTTTAGCCCCTTGAGAAAACTTCGTAGCGTTCTCAGCGCGTGCGCGTCGCCTCGACCTGGGCGCGTTTCAGCGCCGCCGTCTCATTGGAGAGCTTGTTTTCAGGGCCCGCCGGAAAGTATTGAACGTCGTCGATCAAATAGTACGGGCTCGGCAACGTTTGCCCGGCCACCGAAACCTGGCAACCTACGGAACTGGCCAAGCCGCCGACCAGCAGTAAACCGGTACACGCCAATCGCCAACCGCAGCGTTTCGTCTCGGACATGATCTTCCCTTATTCCGTTTCTCGTCGAGCTCTCGCATTGCGCCAGCGCAGGGCGTCTGC
Source organism: Aureliella sp. (assembly GCA_051953155.1). GTDB lineage: Bacteria > Planctomycetota > Planctomycetia > Pirellulales > Pirellulaceae > Aureliella. Next base: position 1,862 of record JBQCJB010000886.1, read on the forward strand.
CGCCCACGTCGCGAGAGCAACTGTCTGACGGTTCTATCGGTCGCGCCAAGATTGTCTCTTGAAACGATTCAGGCAGATGTCGTGCATTCCTGCAGCGATATGCATGTTTTCCGTCGAGGTTCCGGTCGCACCAGCCTACCTAGATTCGCTCGCCTCCCACGCTCAGCCTGTCCGACCCAAGACTAACCGGTCCGTAGCATGCTTCGCTCCGCTGGCCAGCGATCACCAAACCAGCTGGCGTCCTCAACCCCGCTGGCGACTTGCGACCCCGCCCCCACTTGTTTAGGCAATTTTTCGATAGAATCCATGACCATTCCAGGCGTGCTCAGCGAAGGCGTGCGCAAAGCCGCCGTGCTCTTGATGAGCCTTGAAGAAGACGACGCAGCGGTCTTGCTAGCGAAGCTTCCCAAGAACTACGTCGAAACGGTCTCGATCGCGATTGCCCAGCTGGATACGATTTCGGGAGCCGATCAGGAACAGGTCATCTCCGAGTTCTTGCAAGGCCGCCCGAGCGCCTTGCTGCCGCACAGCGGTGGTCTGGACCGAGCCAAGAGTTTGGTGAAAAAAGCGCTCGGTAAAGACGCCGGCGACATGCTCTCGGTCCTGCAGCAAACGCTCGAAGCCCTGCCGTTCGGTTTCCTGCATAAGGCCGACCCTCAGAACGTCCTCTCGTTCCTCATCGACGAACACCCGCAAACGATCGCCATGGTGCTCAGCCATGTGCCGCCAGCAGTGGCAGCCGGCATCCTGAACGGTCTACCGGCTGCGCGGCAGTTAGCCGTCATCCAGCGCATCGCCGAGATGGGGCAAACCAGCCCCGAAGCCATCGAAGAGGTCGAACGAGCGCTGGCCACGCGGATGAGCATGTTCATGAGCCAGTCGTTCCAAAAGGCTGGCGGCGTGCCGGCGGTCGCAGAAATGCTCAACGTCTCCGACCGAGCCACGGAGCGAACGATCCTGGACGGACTGTCGCGCGACAAACCGGAACTGGTCGACGAGATCCGCCGCTTGATGTTCGTCTTCGAAGACGTCGGCAAGCTGTCGGACAAGGACATTCAGACGGTTCTCAAGAACGTCGAGACCAGCCAGTGGGCCATGGCGCTCAAGGGCGCCAGCCAGGCGTTGCAGGACAAGATCATGCGCAACATGTCGCAGCGCGCGGCCGACATGCTTCGCGAAGAAATGGAGTTCCTGGGCAAAGTCCGCCTCAGCGAAGTCGAAGCGGTCCAGCAGAAGATCGTCGACGTCGTGCGGTCGCTCGAAGACGCCGGCCAGTTGGCCCGCCCCACCGGGGACAAAGAGGAAGAATTCGTCGTGTGATGTGCTAGGATATCCGCTCGCCACGCTCGGTGGCACCTCGAGGGCCAGGCTCGAACCTGCCGTGATTTCCTTCCAACGCCAGGAACGCACAACTATGCACGACTCCATGTCACGACGCCGTTTCGTACTCGGCACGTCAACGCTCGTCGCCGGCGGAATTCTTCGCTGGTCACCGCTGGCAGCCCAAGACGCTCGCACGGCCGCTAGTGCAAACATCCAGTGGCAAGACGTGCGCGACTGGGGCGTCGAAGGCAAAGCCTGGCAAGACACGGAAAAGTACTTCGACCGCTTGCCGGCTCGAGCCAAAGGCAAGGTTCGGGACGCAGTATGGAATCTCAGCCGCCACTCGGCAGGCATGCTCGCGCGCTTCCGCACCGATGCCCAGGAAATCTGGGTCGATTATGAAGTCACCAGTTCGAACCTCGCCATGCCGCACATGCCGGCAACCGGAGTCAGTGGCGTCGATCTGTACGCGGAAGTGGACGATGGACAATGGCGATGGCTCTCGGTCAGCCGGCCGACTAGCCAACACACCAGCGCGGCCTTGATCTCCGACCTGGCACCCGGCAAACGCAGCTACACGCTCTACCTGCCGCTG
>JBQCJB010000887.1:0-10286 GCA_051953155.1 Aureliella sp.
TCGATGAACAAGTCGCTATGGAACAGGAAGAAACCTACAAGATCGATCAGCAGGTCGCTTCGCTGACCGAACAGTACAACGACTTGATGGAAGAAGGCCGTTTCGCCGAAGCCGAGGTCATCGCCAAGCAGGTTGGACAGCTCAAGCCCAACTCGACGATCGCGACGTTGCTGTACTCGAACGCTCGCATGGCCAAACGCGACGCCGAGTACGTCCGCACCCGCAATCTGCGACAGGACAACTTTATCGACCTGATGAATGCGGTCGACGAAGCGGCGATCGTTCCGGTCGAAGGCCAGCCGATGGTCTTCGGTGATGCACGTACCTGGAGCGATCTGACCGACCGTCGCAACCGTCTGAGCAAGGCAGAAGAGCAAGGCATGTCTCCGGCTGCTGCGGCGATCTACGAAAAACTCAAGCAGCCCGTGCAGGTCGATTTCAAGGCTCGGCCGCTGAGCGAAGTGGTCAAGATCCTCAGCGACATGACCGGCATTCTGATGCACATCGATCCGACCGGCCTGGCGACCGAAGGCTTGACGCCCGAGCAACCGGTGAACCTCAGCCTCGGTTCGACGCAAATGATCAGCCTGCGTAGCGCCCTGAACCTGCTGCTGGCTCCGCACAATCTGGATTATCGAGTGCAGGACGAAGTGCTGCTGATCACTTCGGCCCGCAGTACGGCCGCTGCTAACTACACGCGGACCTACTCGGTCAAAGACCTGGTCATTCCTATTCCAAACTTTGTCAGCGATTACAACTCGGGTCTTGGCGGTGCGCTGCGAGCGGCCTACGAGACGCTGGGCAACGGCTTGGCAGCCAAGACGCTCGGTGGCCCGGCCATCGGCAACCCGGCCGCCCAGTACGCTTCGGCATCGATGGATCCCAACAGCAGCGTGCTCGGACAAGTCATGCCGGGCGGAGCTGTCGGCGGTTTGCCCGGTGGACTGGGGGGAATGTTCCCTTGGGGTAACAACGGTCCGATCAGCGGCAGCAACCCGGGCTTCATGCAGTCCGGAGCTGTGCCGATCCAGTCCGGAGCGGCCCCGGCCAAGTACGATGACCTAATCGCCTTGATCCAGCAAACGATCGATCCCGATTCGTGGCAGAGCAATGGTGGTTCGAGCACGATCACGCCGTTCGCCGGCAACTTGTCGCTGGTCGTCAGTGCTCCGCAAACGACGCATGAGAAACTGGCCGATCTGCTGGCCTCGCTGCGTCGCCTCCAGGACCTGCAAGTCACCATCGAAGTCCGCTTCGTCACGCTGAACGACAACTTCTTCGAACGGATGGGTGTCGACTTCGACTTCAAACTCGACGACAACGCTCGCGGACTTCCGCCGGAAGATCAGGGCCGTAGCGTCACCATCGGTCTGAACAACAACTTCGGTACGACGCTCGCGCCGACGGCGGACCTCGACCTGACATTCACTCAGGACAGCTTCACGATTACGCCTCCGTTCGGTGGCAGCACCTCCTCGGGAGCCAACTTCGGCTTTGCGATCCTCAGCGACATCGAAATGTTCTTCTTCCTGCAAGCCGCTCAGGGCGACCAGCGCACCAGCGTGCTGCAGGCACCACGCGTCACCATGTTCGACGGTCAACAGGCCAGCATCAACGACTCGGTCCAACGCCCGTTCGTCGTCAGCCTGATCCCGGTCGTCGGCGACTTCGCCGTCGGTCAACAACCGGTGATCGTCGTGATCAACGAAGGTACGACGTTGAACGTGCAAGCGGTCGTCTCGCAAGACAAGCGATTCGTTCGTCTCACCCTCAACCCGACCTTCTCGCGAATCGATCGCGTGGAAACGTTTACCTTCCAGGGTACGACCAGTTCGAACTCCGGTACCGCGGTGATCGATCCGGCCACCGGTAAACCGACCACCACCCGCAACGACGAGGAAACCGTGACGACCGGTACGACGGTCCAACAGCCAGTCTTCGCTACGACCAGCGTCAGCACGACGGTCAGCGTTCCGGACGGCGGCACGATTCTCTTGGGTGGTATCAAGCGGATGAGCGAAGGCCGCGTCGAACGCGGTGTGCCGATCCTGAGCAAGATTCCGTACGTCAACCGGCTGTTCAAGAACACGGCCATCGGCCGCACGACCAGCACGCTGATGCTGACGGTGACCCCGCGAATCATCATCCAGGAAGAAGAGGAAGCGATCCTGCTGGGCAACACCGGCCCCTAATCGCCAGCCAACGACGCTCGCACCGGCTACCGCCCGAGCGAGCGTCTGCGTGGCGGACCACCCTCCGTTACGATCGACTAAACCGAGGTCGCAGAGCGCCGGAATCAACGTTCCGAGTTTCTCTGCGACCTCTGCGTTTTTACAGCGGGCTTACGGCAGGCGATTGCTCAACAGGGCTCGCTGCTCGGCTGCCGAATCGATGACCGCCGCGTCGCGCGCGTGCCAGGACAATCGTCCGCGGTACGCGCTGCGAACGTCGCCGCGTTTGACGATGACCCGCATGCCGGCCGGCGTCGCCAACTCGAGCTGCACCTCGCAGACATCTAGCCCTTCGTCCTCCGGTTCCTGGTCGAGCTCGATTTCCGGTTCGGACGCAAACGCGGGTGAGAACCCGACGCTGAGGTGCGTGAGTTTCTGTCCCGGCTCCAGCTGGAATTGCACCCAGCCTTCCAAGTAACGCTGACCACTCGCGTCTAGCCCCTGACGAGACTGCCGCAACCACTGTGGACCGGCATCACCGACCGAGTCGCTAGCTGGGGCCGTATCAGCGCTCGTGCTTGGGGCCTCGGCTTCGACGCTCGTGGCTCGCGGCGGCAGCCGGGCGAGGCAGCGTCGGCAGCGCTCGCTCCAGTCGCACGGCGCGCGGTCCAACAGCCAGGCTTCGACCAGTCCGCTGACGACCACCGCCGGCAGCACCGATGCGAAACTTGGCCCCAGAGCGCTGACGATGCCCAAGACATTGATCTGCCCGACCCAAGCGCACCACCAAACCAGCTCTTCCGCTGACGAGGTGGCCAACGGACGGCCCGCTCCACCGACTAGCTCGGCTTCGGCGTTCTGGATTGAGTGGTACACGGATTCGCCGGCAGCGGGCTTGCGGGCTATCGAGATCAGCCCTGGGAAGCGCAGCAGCAGGCTGACGGCCGTGGCGCCGACAGCGACGGCGGTCAGCCCCGCAGCGGCCTCGGGAGCAGCAGTTGGCCACTGCCAGACCAGGCACCAGGCGAGAAACGTTACTGCCGCCCAAGCGATCGCCAGGCTGGCCCGCATCGAGAGGCGTGGATGAGATTCGTGCGGTTTAGGCATTCTGCGAAAGGGTCTTGAGAGAAAGCTGGTTTTCCGGGGCCGAATGCCTGCGCAATCACGTTGGGCGTGCTGTGCAATGTTACCACTAGATAGTTACAATGCGAGTTCTCGCGTCCTGGCTCCAGGTGCGACGCTTGGCAGTACGAGCCCGCTCGGGCTGTCCGTCGCCGCGCACGCCCGTCCCCCAGCCTGGTTTCCAGCCGATCCACAACCCCGATTAGAAAAACCTGCGTTCGAGAATTCAACATGGCACAGTCCGCATCCGAGCGAGATCCATTTGGCGCCCGTGGCACTTTCAACACTCCGTCTGGTCCGGTCGGTTTTTACAACCTCAATCGCCTGGAACAGACCGGCGTAGCGAATGTCTCGCGGCTCCCGTTCTCGATCCGCATCCTGCTCGAAGCGGCTCTGCGCAACTGCGATGGCTATATCGTGACGGCCGCCGACGTCGAGAATCTGGCCAGGTGGAACGCCGCCCAACCGGCTCAGGTCGAGATTCCGTTCATGCCCGCCCGCGTGGTTCTGCAGGACTTTACCGGCGTGCCGGCGATCGTCGACCTGGCAGCCATGCGCGTCGGCATGAAGTCCCTGGGAGGCGATCCGCGCAAGATCAACCCGCTGATTCCCGTCGATCTGGTCATCGATCACTCGGTCCAGGTCGATTACTTCGGCGCCGCCGATTCGCTTCAGAAAAATGTCGACATCGAATTCCAACGCAACAAGGAACGCTACGAGTTCCTGCGTTGTGGCCAGCAGGCCTTCGATAATTTCCGCGTCGTCCCGCCGAACACGGGCATCGTGCACCAGGTCAACCTCGAATACCTGGCGCAGAGCGTCTTCGTTCGCGACGACGGCTCCGGGCCGGTCGCGCTGCCCGATTCGCTGGTCGGCACCGACAGCCACACGACGATGATCAACGGTCTGGGCGTCCTCGGCTGGGGTGTCGGCGGCATCGAAGCCGAAGCAGCCATGCTGGGCCAACCGCTGTACATGCTCCTGCCGGACGTGGTCGGCATGGAACTGAGCGGCAAACTGCCGGCCGGTGCCACGGCCACCGACCTGGTGCTGCGAGTCACCGAGATCCTTCGCAAGGAAGGCGTCGTCGGCAAGTTCGTCGAATTCTTCGGCCCGGGTGTCAGCGTCATGTCCCTGGCCGACCGAGCCACGATCGCCAACATGGCTCCGGAATACGGCGCGACGATGGGCTACTTCCCCGTCGACAGCGAAACGCTCCGCTACCTGCGGCGCACCGGCCGTTCGGAAGCGACCGTGGCCCTGGTCGACGCCTACATGCGCGCCCAAGGGCTGTTCCGCACCGACGACGGCCCCGAGCTGAGCTACACGAAAGTGCTCCGTTTGGACCTGAGCTCGATCGAACCGTCGCTAGCGGGGCCCAAGCGGCCTCAGGACCGCGTTCCGCTGGCACATGTGAAAAACTCCTTCGCGCACTCGCTGACCGCTCCGGTCGCACAGCGCGGTTTCGGGCTGGCCCAAGAGCAACTCCAATCGGTCGGCACCGTCAATGATAACGGCCACTCGTCCACCATCGGCCACGGGGCTGTTGTCATCGCCGCCATCACCAGTTGCACCAACACGTCAAACCCGTCGGTGATGCTGGGCGCCGGCTTGCTGGCGCGTCGCGCGGTCGAGCGCGGGCTGACGGTCAAGCCGTATGTTAAAACGTCTCTGGCTCCTGGTTCGCGAGTCGTCACCGACTACTTGACCCACGCCGGCGTGCTCGAACCGCTTTCGAAGCTCGGCTTCTACGTGGTCGGCTACGGCTGCACGACATGCATCGGCAACAGCGGTCCGCTGCCCGAACCGGTCTCCGAAGCGATCCGCACCGGCAACCTCGTCGCCGCAGCGGTGCTGAGCGGCAATCGCAATTTCGAAGGCCGCGTCAACCCGCTGACGCGGGCCAACTACCTGGCCAGCCCACCGCTGGTCGTCGCGTACGCGCTGGCCGGCACGATGGATATCGATTTCGAAACCGAACCGCTCGGCCAGGGCAGCGACGGCCGCGACGTTTACTTGAAAGACATCTGGCCCACCAGCGAAGAGATCCATCAAGCGATCGAATCCTCGGTGCTGCCGGAGATGTTCAAGAAACAGTACGAAAGCGCCTTCACCGCCAACGAACGCTGGAACGCCATCGAGACCACTACGGGCGATCTTTATCAGTGGAACCCTGACAGCACGTACATCCAGCTGCCGCCATTCCTTGAAGGAATCACGCGCCAACCGGCCGAGCTGATGGCTATTAGCAACGCCCGCTGCCTGGCCGTGTTCGGCGACTCGGTAACGACCGACCACATCTCCCCCGCCGGCTCGATTGCCAAGAATTCGCCGGCTGGCAAATACCTGATGGAGCACGGCGTCGAGCCGATCGACTTTAACAGCTACGGCGCGCGGCGCGGCAACGACCGCGTCATGGTCCGCGGCACCTTTGCCAATATCCGCATCCGCAACGAAATGGTTCCCGAGATCGAAGGTGGCGTCACCCGGCACCTCCCCAGCGGCAACGTCATGAGCATCTATGACGCGGCCATGCTGTACCGCAATGATCACGTGCCGCTGGTCGTCCTGGCGGGCGCTGAGTACGGTACGGGCAGCAGCCGCGACTGGGCTGCCAAGGGCACGCTGCTGTTGGGCATCCGCGCCGTGATCGCCGTCAGTTACGAACGCATCCACCGTAGCAACCTGGTCGGCATGGGCGTACTACCGCTGCAGTTCCTGCCGGGCGAATCGCACCGCACGCTGAACTTGACCGGCGATGAAACGTTTACCATTTGCGCCGAAGGGGAAGCCTTGACGGCCCGCGGCCAGGTGACTGTCACCGCCCATTCGCCCGAAGGCAAACAGACGGAGTTCAAGGTCTTGGTCCGCATCGATACCCCGGTCGAACTGGATTATTACAAGGGAGGCGGTATCCTGCCGAGCGTCCTTCGCAAGCTGGCCGACTAGGGACCACCGAAGAGGAAAGTTCCACTAATGTGATGGAGTGCCCATCGTGGTCGGACGCGGCAGGCGGTTATTCTGCATCGGCTTGATTGTCATCGCCGTCGCGTCGGGCGGCTTGGCCCTTTGGCTCCGCCCGTGGCAGCGGAGCACCGATCGCGTCAGTCGAAAACTGCTCGAGCAAGCGGTCGAGGTGCTGGCCACGACCGAGAATGGCCGCGACTTTCGCGCAGCGATCACCGGCTGGCGCGAACTGCTCGAGGCCCGTCCCGAGGACCGCGACCTGCTGCTCAATCAGGCCGTCACGGTGCTCAAATGGATCTCCGATACGAGCGCGCAGTTGGCCAGCGGCGCGGTGGCCGATCCCCAGCAGGAGCGAGCCCTGACCCTCGACCTGCAGGCCGCCTATGCGGAAGCCGACGAGGTTTTAAACCATCTGAGCCAGGCGAGCTCGAGCCATACCAACTCGAGCCTGAGCAACGCGAGCGAGGCAACGGCGACCTATCTGGAAGCGGCCTTGATCGAGGCGCGAGCGCGCACTCTGCCTTATCCCGACGACATCACCCTCCGCAAAACGGCTGCGGAGAAACTGTTGGCCGCCCTCGGCCAGGCGCCGGATCAACCGCTGCTAGCCATGCGTTTGTCGGAACTGGCCGAAGAGTTGCAAGCCGATTGGCCCGAGGTAGCGCCGCGAGCCACCGAAGCCGCTCTCCAGGCGTGGCGCGCCCAGCCGCGCAACCTGGCCCTCCTCGTGCGCACTGGCGAAAGCCTGCTCGCGCAGAAAGACAAACGCCTTCTTGAAGTGCTCGACGCCTCGATCGAGCTGGCCCAGCCCCTGCTGTCCATGCTGCCAGGAGCCAAGCAGCTCGATCCACAAAAACTGAGTCGTGAAATCCGCGCGGCGGTCGAGGTAGAGGATTGGGCAAAGGCGCAGCGCATTCGCGCGTGGTTCAATCTGCTCCGCTCGAGCACTGCGTTTCGATCCGATAACCGGCTGATTAATCCCGACATCCTGGCCTTGCTGGATGCAACCTTCTTGGAGCGTTGGCGAGAACACTTACCCGAGTCTCGCGCGACTGAGCGCCAACCGTCGCCGGTCGCAGTGACCAGCCAAACTCTCGAGCAGGCTCTGGCCGCCGGCGACGGCCGCACGACGGAGGTCGCGCTGGCGGCCTGGTATGACGCCGATGTCGATCGCGACTTTGACATTCTGACCATCCGCGGCTCGCAGCTCCGGATTACGCCTTGGGACGAGACTGGACCGGCGCCCCAAGCCACCAAGCTCGCTTTGCCGCTGGCTCCGCGCGGGCTGTGCCTTGCCGACCTGTGGAGCGTCGACAGTCCCCAAAGACCTCGCAAGACTCAGCCCTCCGCGACCGCGCCGGCCAATGGAACGAGCGACGCAGCGACTGACACTGCCGCCGGTGCGACGGCGGCCGTAGAGTCGAGCGCTCACGATACGTTGCAGGAAGTGATTCTCTGGGACGCGGATCGCGTGGCCATTGTGACTCGTCGTCTCGAGCAGGCGACCGAAGAAGATTTTTCTGTGCTGGAGTCGGTGCCCGGCCTGTCATCGCTCCGGGGCGTCCAGCACATCGCGCCCTTGGACGTCGACAGCGACGGCGATCTCGATCTGGCCGTCGCCACCGACTCGGGTATGCAGCTGCTACAAAACAACGGCAATCGCACTTTCGAAGACATTTCGCAGTACAGCACGCTGCCGCCGGCCGGCTCGCGTCCCACAGCCTTGGTTGCTTGCGACTTTGATCGCGACATGGACACCGATCTGGTCGTTACATCCCCCGGCCGCTCTGCCTGGGGCGTGCTGGAAAATATTTTGCACAGTCAATTCCGCTTCCGCGCCTTCGACGAAGCCGCCTGGATCAAAAGCGGCGACGTTGGCCAGGCGGCCGTGGCCGAGTTCGACGGCAATGCCTCGTGGGATTGGTGTGGCCTGGCCGCGGGCAAGCTCAGTGGCGTACTGACGCGGACCACGGCTCCTGGTGCAACGGTCGCGCGGGCTGCGTTTGAACATTCGTTGCCCGAGAGCGCGCGGTGGAATGTCCTACGCCTGGCCGACGTCAATCTCGACGGCCATCCCGATGCATGCGTGGCAGGTTCCAATGGAGCCTGGTGTTACTTTGGCGACGGGACCTCGCTGGCCAAGTCACCCCAGCGATTGCTGGAGCGGAGCAACGTTTCGCAGATGGACGTGCAGGACGCCGATGGCGACGGACGCCTGGACGTGCTGGCGATCGCGGACGATCAGCTGAAAGTGCTCCGCGTCGCCCCGGCGGCCGACAGCGGCCCGAGGCACACATTGGAAGTTCGCGTCCGCGGCATCAGCGACATCAACGGCGGTGGCCGCATCAACCACTTCGCCATCGGTTCGGTGCTAGAGGTCTGGAGCGATGGGCATTACCAGGCACGGGTCATCCAGTCGCCGCTGACGCACTTCGGACTGGCTGACCGGCAAGCCGACAATCTGCGCATCGTGTTCAATAACGGTTTGACTCAGAACGTGCTCGCGCCACCGACCGATACGCTGATCGAGGAACGGCAGGAGCTGCGCGGCTCTTGTCCATTCGTCTATGGTTGGAGCGGCGAGCGATTTGAACTGATCACCGACTTGCTGTGGAACGCTCCGCTGGGCTTGCAGGTCGCTCGCGGCCAAGTGCTGCCCGACCGCCGCTGGGAACACCTGCTCTTGCCCGGGCGTTTGCTCCAGCCACGCGACGGGGCCATCGAACTGCGCATCACGGAGGAGCTGTGGGAGGTAGCCTACTTCGATCACGTTGCGCTGACCGCCGTCGATCATCCCGCCTCGGTCGAGGTTTGGACCAATGAGAAGGTCGGACCGGCCCAGCTGGCGCAACCGCGGCTGTTCCTGGCCAGCCAGCCGATCCGCCCGCGGCAGGCTCGCAGCTCGACCGCGCCGGATTGCTTGCAGCAAATCCTCACGCGCGATCGGAACTACGTCCAGCCTTTCGGGCGTCAGTTATGCCAGGGGCTGTGCGAACCACATTATCTGGAACTCCAGTTCGACCCACGCCAGCTCGCGCGGCGCAGCGACGTGCGGCTGGTGCTGTCCGGCTGGATGACTCCGACCGACACATCGCTGAATATGGCCATCGCGCAGAATCCGCAACTCGAGCCCCCCACGCCACCATCGCTGTGGGTACCTGACGATCGAGGCGAATTTCAGTGCGTGCGTCCGTTTGCGGGTTTCCCGGGAGGCAAGCCGAAGACGATCGTCGTCGATATCAGCGGCGTCCTGAACGAGGCAGACCCGCGGCTGCGCATCGCGGGCAGCCAGCAGATCTACTGGGACGAAGCATACTTAATCGCCGATGAGCCGCCCGCGCCCTGCCGCACCGAGCGGCTCGAACTGCGGTCGGCTGACTTGCATTACCGCGGCTTCAGCCAACTGATGCCGCGGACGAGCGACCAACCTCACTGGTACGACTACGCGCATGTGAGCAAGCACGCCAAGTGGCCGCCGCTAGAAGGTCTTTTCACGCGCTACGGCGACGTGCAAACGCAGATCGACGCCGACGACGATCGCCTGGTCATCATGAGTTCAGGGGACGAATTGATCATGCGCTTCCAGCCCCCCAAGCGTCCTCTGCCGGATGGCTGGCAGCGCGACTACGTCTTGCATAGCGTCGGCTGGGACAAGGATGCCGACATCAATACCTTGGAAGGCCAATCCTCCCTGCCGTTGCCCTTCGCGGCCATGCGCAGCTACCCGCCTCCCGCCGAACAACAGCCCGAAAGCCAACGCGTGTGGCAGTCGAACGCCGAGACGCTAACCGAACGCCCATTGTTCGAGCGCTTCTGGCATTCAGACATGGCGCATGACTGAGTGGGAAATTTACGGAACGGCCCCGCGTTCCCCTTCGCCGAGAGGCGCCCCTTGATTCTTCGCTCCGCTTGCCCCGCGTCGGGAAGAGCGCCCCTTGATTCTTCGCTCCCCTCGCCCCGCTTCGAGAAGAGCGCCCCCTTTGATTCTTCGCTCCCCTCGCCCCGCTTCGAGAAGAGCGCCCCTTT